>PFXB01000086.1:2185-20830 GCA_002791435.1 candidate division WWE3 bacterium CG_4_9_14_3_um_filter_43_9 | reverse complement strand
CAAACCTAAAAAACCCATATTGACCAAGGGGGGTGGGAAACTCAGAGTCGCTCGAAAGACAAAAAGACCTCACCCCGCCTCTTCCCGCATCCCGCCGATTCGGCGGGCGGGACAGGCTCTTAAAGGAGAGGAGATATTAGAAGGCTTGGGGCTATTGGCTACTGGCTTTATTTTGGAATTGTAAAACGACGGGCTGATCAGAATTTAATAAGGTTTGAAATTTATAGGTTTGGGAAAGGATTTCTCCCTGGGGATCAGCACTTTGCAAAGTCAGATACTGCGGCCAACTCATGGCAAACTGAAAAGCTTCGTCTCTGGCTCCGGCCTGTTTTTGGCCCATAAAGGAGTAGGTCAAATTGTCTTTCCCCAGAACTAGTTTGTCCGGCAGAGAATAGGCTAAACTGACGATCTGAGTCGTCGTGGGAGAAACTTCAAGGTAGCCTGCAAAAACAGTGTAGCCCAAATCCTCTTCAGTCGCGGGCCCGTCTATGAAGTTTTCGGCAGTGGCCAGTTTACTTCCTAAGGGCGTATAGACTCTGAGGTAATCTTTATAAGTGCCGCCGGGCCAGGCCTCAGATTCTCCGCGATGCTGATAATTGATAAGCACCTGAGCCGTCAATTCACCGTCTCTGCCGACCTCAACTGTGTATTGCACCTGGCGATCGACAAAATAATCGGCTTTATTGCCACCCACATTGCTGTCAACAACCCACAAGAAATCGCCGGCCGTTTCCTGTACTTTCCCGCCCCAATTTTGTTCCAAAACTAAGTCTTCCAAAACCGGCTCTTTAAAGTATAAAAGAAGGTGTTTGGTCTGCAAATCTTGCTGCAAAACTTGGACTAAATTCAGCCAGCGGGAAAGAGGTAAGGTTTTTAAGGTCTGGGTAATTTGAAACCCCAAATCTCCCAAAAAATCACTTTTGCCTTCGGATCCGGGCTTAAAATTGACTTCGGCGTAATATTCAGCCTTTTCAAACAAATTGTCGGCGGTTATGGTTTCGCCCTTGTCTACCAATACCATCGGGCCCAATTCGCGGAGAAGATCCTCCACAAAGAATAAATCCAAGGCCATGACCCCATCGACTCGATCGGAGGTGGCTTTTTCGTAAAGCTCAATCATCTGCTCGGCAGTCTTGCTAAAATCCGGTGACCAGTTGGCATCACGCATTCCCCAACTCTCAACCTTTAAATATTGTTTAAGCGGAGCCGGAGGAATAATCGTCTCCTTGCTCAGCCCGTCAGGATTATAGATATCATCAACTTTGATCTCTGCCAACAAACCCTCTTTTAAGAGAATCCGGCCGTAACTTCCGATAAAAACGCCGGTGGCGCGGCGCTCCATATTGTTTTGAAAGAGTAACAGATAAACTTTATCTTCGTTTTGACCGACTATGGTAGGCAGAAGCCGGTTTAACAAACTCGCTTTTCCGATTATTTCTTTGGCAAAGAGAGTTTGAATCTCAAGCTGGCTGATTTTGGTTGCCAAGAACGGCAGAAAATTTTGGCTCCTCACGGCTCCTATCTTGGCTTGGGCTTCGGAGAGTTTGTTTAACGCCATAGTATATTCAATGTCCGCCAAGCGGGTAATTTTTTGAAAGTCGTTTTTTTCTTGCGGGTCTGGATTGAGCGTGTTCTGAATGCCACCGAAAACCGGTTCTATTCCCACGCTCACTGAAAACAGAGCACGCGAAACATCCTCGGCTGCGGACAGAAGATAGCTGACATCCTGGGAGGTATCTCGCCAATGAAAAAGGGTCGCAAACCATTGTAAATCTTCCAGGTTGCGATTGGCGACATTAAAAGATTTGGCTGCTTTCTGGAGTTCACTTTGGGCCTGCGTAAACTTGAGTTGAGAAAAATCCGCTTTAGCCTTTTCCAAAGCTTTGACTCCCCGATAGGAAAAAAAGAGGGACGAAAGCAGGGGGCCGACCAAACCGATGAGAACCAGAGAAAGGCTGGCCACCAGGATTAAAATTTTAACCGGTTTAACTCCGGCATGCTTGGTGGGTGATTCGCCTTCCGGCTGGTCTTTTTTTTGACTAGAAAGCTTTTTAAAATCGCTTTTCGGTTCTTTTGCCTCTTCGGCCGGCTTGTGGGCGGAATGCAACAGATTTTTGAATGAGAACTTGAAGGGACTGGACGATTTCTTATCCATCCCAGAGGCTTCCTCTTCCTGACCGGCTACCTTACTTTTTGGCTGAACTTCCTGGGTAACTTGAGCCTGACTGGTGAGATTTTCCGCTTGATTGAAGTAAAGAAGAGTAAACTTAATCCCCTCTTTTAAGGAAACCTTGGGTTCCCAGCGCAATTCCTCTTTGCTTTTAGCAATCTCGATTTTGGCTGGAGGCAGAAGAATTTCTTCTGATTTTTGGAATTCAACCTTCAGGGGCATTTTTTCCTGCTGACTCAAAAGCTGAGCTAACTCGTAAACCTCAACTTCTTGTGGGTTAACGAGGTAGTAGATCCCGGCTTCGGTGTTGTCTAAAAGTGCCGCCCTTTGGATTCCATAAACCACATCCCCGATATAGGTTGGATGGAAAATTCTAAGTCCATCGTTTCCGACCACCAGGGATTTTTTCTCAATCGCTTGGGCAAAAAGTCGATTCAGGGGAGAGTCTGCCTCAAGATTCATCCTTGACCCGTAAACATCAGCCAGGCGAACCACTCTGGTATTAAGATGATATTTATTTTGATATTCCTCTACCAAAGCCTCGCCAAATCTCTTGGCTTCATTATGGGAAAATCGACTTTCATCTTCCTCTGTTTTACCATAATAGAATTTTAGACTTAAGGAGGAGGCGACGCCCGAATAGATGTCAACCGTAGACGCAAACAGAAACTTGGCCTCTGTGCGGAGGGCAAAGTCCAGCAGATTTTTCGTTCCTAAAGAATTGGTGAGCAGGGTTTGGAGAGAAGGCTTGACTTCTTGCAGGTAGGCTTCTAGCCCAGCCAGGTGAAAAATATAATCCACGTTTTTAAAAGAAGAAAAATCCGCCAGGCTAAGGTCGCCTTCAATAAAAGTAAAGTGCGGATCTCTCTGCGCAGTTAGGAGATTTTCGGTTGAACCGGTTGTCAGATCGTCTAAACACACGACTGTCTGGTTTTGAGCCAGGAGCGCTTCGCATAAATGCGAGCCGATAAAGCCGGCTCCTCCAACGACCAGTGATCTCGTTCGGGTTTTGCGAGAAAGTTTGGTATCTAGTCCCATGCGGGCAGTTCCTTTCGGTCCTCAAGTCAACTTCGGCACCCAGACTTAAAATTATAGATTCCCACAGGCTTTACGCCGTGGTACTCTGAAATCGCAGGTTCCCGCCGAATCGGCGGGCGACTTCATCGAATATTTTTGAAGGATTCACCCACGGGTAAACCCGTGGTTCTCTCCTGCGATTATAGACGAACGTATTTAAAAGCAGGCATCCAAGCATGTCTAGCCTGAAAAACTGATTAAAGCTTTTTAGAAAAGTCAGGCGGATAATTTGGAATCAGTTTCCCTGTAAATTTTAGGCCGCGGGGGGCTGCCGCCAATGATTAAAACTAAAATCAAGCTCAAAATTAAGCTAAACCCGAAGCCTAAAATGGCACAAAAGGGCAGTGAGGCTTTCTGAACCAACACCAAGGGTTCGTCGTTCACCAATCCGATCGTCAGGGCCTTGTCCCCGTTTTGATTGAGAATGCGGACTCTTTCCTGTGAAGACTGGGCCAGAGCCAAGACGACAGCCTTCCCCATATTTTGATCACTGTCGTCAATCGCAATTTCAATCAGTTGCGGCGCCTTTTTAACCACTTTGATCTGGGCGCTTAATTGCTCAAGTTTTTGATTGTCGCGGGAAATATAGGGGGTAATTTCCGCTCCCCGTTGTAGAACATCCAGGCTTTTGATCAAACCCAAAACCGTGTTGGTATATTCGGTGCTGGTCTGAAGAGCATAATAGCCGTCATAATTGAAATATTGATCGGAGGCGGGTTGTGTCTCCCGCTGCACGTAGATTAGGAGAGAAGCTCTGTAGTTTGTCGGTTTAACGAGGGCATAGATCAATCCCGCAGCAATCCCGATGCCGATAAAAATTAGAACAATAATTTTCCGTCGGTAGATTAATTTTAAGAAGTCCACGAGTTCCATTGATATCGAGTTTTCCTTGTATTTACGCCCTAAATTGCCTCTATCAAAAAACAAATTTTAGTCCCCTGCTCCGCTTCTGCCAACCGTAAACTACCACCCCTTGCGCCGTGAAAGCTCCGCCGATTCGGCGGATCAGCAAGTCTGAAATCGTTTGATTCATCCACGGTGAATGCGGGCGGTCTCTTCGAATGATTAAAACGTCATTTCTCCGATTTCTTTCGCCCGCTTTTTGCTCTCCTTTTCCAATCAAAATCCGACGAGCTAACACTCGCGCCCGCCTGCTCATCGAGGCAGGGTGGTTTTCGCTCTCTTGAAATAAATCGGAAAGAGCGCTGGAATTGTTTGCTGATAATTTTTGTAATCTTGCCCAAACCAAGAAAGAAGCTTTTTCTCTTCAAGATTAACTATCAGCTCATAAGCTGCCCAGCAGAAAAGCGGAATCGTCCAAATTAACGAAAACAACGAGTTTACGATGAACGCGCCACCAATCAACGCCAGAATATAGCCAAAAAGCATCGGGTGTCTGACCAATCCATAGGGTCCGTGGACTGCCAACAGTTTGGGATGTAATTCTTTCTGGTTGACGGTCTCAAATGGAAAGCAACCCGCCTGAGAACCAAGAACCAAAAAAGACCAAACGATAACCGCCACTCCGATGAGGATAAATATTAAACCCACAGGTATGCCCAGAATGCCGAAACCCGGAATTGCCTCTTTACCGAGAAGATAGGAAAATACAAAAATGTCAATTTGATGTCCTAGGTAATAAATCAGATAAGGAAGAATAATCAAATACAGGGAGAAATACCACAGATAACCGATAAAAACACTCAAGGCAAGCTCAATTTTTTTGGCCATCTTTCCTCCATCTTCCTACTACTCTTTCAGGTCAATCCAAGCGGGTGTTTTGCTTATCATTATACCCGAATTAATTCATTTTGCAAGGCATTTCCGGTGATAAAGTTAACTTTCCCTCCCAACCGGCGGATTTTGAGACAAGTTTAAAATCATTCGATTTGCCCGTGAACGAAAGTCTGGTTTCCTTATTGGGAGATTAGCTCGCCTATTTGAAAAGCGCCGCTTGTTTAAAGATTGGTCTTCGCCGCGATTTGTTTTTCACCTCTTCTCCCTCTTTTCTGTTGGGGAAAGATAGACCAGCGACAACCCGGCCAGAAGCCAAAAAAGAAGTGCTCCCTGTTGGAGGGTGTAGAAATAATGATCAAAAAAGCTGATGAAAAAAACCACAACCCATAAGGCTAGGAACAGCCGGCCGTAAGTTTGATCGCGGTCGGAAAAAGTCCTTCGAACTACTCCTGTTATAAGCTTTCCCATTGCCAAACCGAAAAACAAAAAACCCGCTATCCCCGACTCGGCTATAATCAATAAAGGGGAAAGGTGCGCCGGCTGGTACAAATCAAAGTTAAAATTCAAATTACCAAAATAGGCCACCTGAGCGTTGATAAAATTATTTAAGCCTACCCCAAAAAGGGGATGGCGGACAATCATGGCGATGGCCGAATAGATGTATTCTGCCCTCTCCATCCAGGAATTCGCGTCAACGTTGCCCATGGAAATAAATCTGGCCGCAATATATGGGCCAAAAAAGACTCCCCCCAAAACCATCAACGCCGATAAGAATATTGTTCTCGGCCGTATCTTGATTTGCCGGACCGCAAAACGTCTTTTCTTCCTCAGCCAAAAAATAATAAAGTTTAAAACCAGGGCAAGGAAAAAAGCTGCCCAGGCCGAACGACTAAAAGTTAAAATCAGGCTCCAGATCCCGAAAACAAAAAGAACAATGCTCAAAAGTTTAAAAATAACTCCATCCTCGGTAAACACAGCCAAGACTTTCGACCTCCCCTTCTGCCAAATGGTTCTCTGCGAAGTAAAGTTTACAACCTCATCTTTCCTCGCAGAAAAAGAGATGGATTTCTCGTCCGCGAAATGAGGCCCACGACTTTTCCGCGCCGAAATGAATTTCTGCGGAACAAACTCCGCAGGGCCTTCTTTTGCTGGCCCCATCCATGGTAAGACGAGCTTCACGAGAGGGAAACAATCTCTCATCTGGCGGATCAGAATCTTGGATTTCGCTCGCAAAATGAAAAAGGCTAGGATGATCAAGCAAAAGTCTAAATAGCCTGCCAAAGCGTTAGGATGGGGGAAGGTGGCATATGGCCTCAGGAAAGATTGCCCGCCCAAATAAACTTTCGCCAGTCCTGGAGTAGCGAGAGTTCTTTTCCATTCACCCAAGAATTGCAACCCTAATGACGATTGCTGATACCATTCGCCAAAAATAATGGGGATTTCGACCAGAAGCGGCAGTAAAAGCCCCAAAAGAATCCAGGCAAAGTTTTGTTTTTGGATCCGCCCCTCGATCCATGCGACGAGCAATAAAAATTCCAGCAGTTTTAAAAGGCGAAAGCCTCCGGCGCTAAAATTTACCGAAAAAATTGTCGAAAGGAGCGCCCACAAAAAGTAAAGGAAAAAAAACAAGTAGATTCTTCCTTTTTGACTGCATAAACCCTGATGTCCTTTTTTCAGCTTGACAATAAAATCTTGTATAAAATTCTTCTTTCCAAATATGATAAAGTCGGTCGCGAAAAGAACGAAAATCAAAAGGTCTGAAAGATAAAGTGAGGGAAAAAGATAATCGATCCCGCGTCCTTCTATAAAAGAAAAGGAAAGAGGGAAAAATTTAACAATTTGAAAAGGAAAGGTTACGATCAGAAGAAAAAATTCCAGGTGTAAGATTTTTTGACTTCTCAACATTTTTTTACTATCACTTTATTTAGAATCTTAATAAATATTAGTTTAAGTAGCAACGTTGACAGGTTGATGATTGTAAAAAACATTAGTCCGGCTGGGGCCTTTCATTCTTTTTTGTCAACAAAGAATAAAACGTTCTTGCTGTTGTAGAAAAACGCCCCCATAATTAAAAAAGCGCATACCGGCGGGCAGGTTAAAGGTGAATAATTATGAATGAGCTGTGGATAATTTTGTGGAAAACGGGCAGTTTTATCCACAATGTTTCAACCCTTTCCTTTAATCATTTTGGAGATAGGAACGAATCTCGCGGATTTCTCCCAACAGGCGTGCGTTTTTTTGGTTTACCAATGTTTCAATTTTGGAAACCCCATGGATTATGGTTGTATGATCGCGGTCTCCCAGCATAATCCCAATGTTTTCGAGCTGAATCCCCAGCTCTTTTCTTAAAAAATACATGATGACCTGCCGCGGGAAGACAACTTCGGCGCGCCGGCTTTTCCCCTTGATCTCCGGGATTGAAACACGGTAAAAGGATGACAATTTTTCGAGTATTATTTTAGGAGTAAGCTTTTTCTCGCGTTTTCCTTTTTGGTTTTTAGAGACAAGACTAGAAACCATCTCTAGAGTCGGAGACTGATGTGAAAAATTGGCAATGGTTATAAGTTGAGTTAAAACACCCTCCAACTGCCGGATATTTTCGGTCACGTTTTCCGCGATGAAACTTAGAACCTCAGGGGCAACAGACAGGTTGCGTTCCTCACACTTGGCGAGCAAAATGGCTGAACGCGTTTCAAAGTCAGGCGGTTGAATATCAATAATTAATCCTCCCTCAAAGCGCGAGCGGAGCCTGTCTTCCAGTTTTTCGAGTTCTTGCGGCGGACAGTCTGAGCTGATGATAATCTGTTTAGATTGACTGTGCAGCGCATTAAAGGTGTGAAAAATTTCTTCCTGGATGGCTTCTTTGCCAGAGATGAATTGGATGTCGTCGATTATCAAAACATCAAGCTGACGATATTTTTTGCGGAAGAGATCAGTCTTATTCTTGCGAAAAGACTCGATAAGGTCGTTAGTAAAACTTTCAGAAGTGGTGTAAAGGATTTGTGCCTGTTTGCGTTTTTTGCAGAGAGCGTTGCCGACAGCGTGCATTAAATGTGTCTTTCCAACCCCGACTCCGCCGTAGATAAAAAAAGGATTGTAGGCTTTGCCGGGCTTTTCGGCCACAGCCAGGGCTGCGGCATGCGCTAGATTATTAGAAGGGCCGACAATAAAATTCTGAAAGGAGTAATAAGGATTAAGATTGTTTTCTGCTCGCAGAGACAAACCCGGAGACGGCAGCGTTGGATGAGCAAAAAGAGGGCCGTCGTTATGAAAAGGGGCGTTGAGTTGGGGGGCGACTTTAAATTCAAGACGAATTGATCGCCCGGTTTTTTGTAGCAAGGACTCCTCAAGCCGAGCTTGGTATCTTTTTTCAAGCCACTCTTTGGTATAAGGATTAGGACATCCTAAAATGATGGCATCTTCTTCTATTTGGATCAGGCGAATGTTTTTGATCCAGGTTTTAAAAGTAGCTGGAGATAAACTTAAGCGGAGGGCTGCCAAAGCCTCTTGCCATTTTTGCTTCAGGTTGTCCATAAAAGTCCTTTAAAAAATAAAAAAGACTGTTTACCTTGATAGTCATTGGGGCAGGGGGAATTTAAGGATAAAAAACCGACGAGCTCGCTCTCGCGTCCGCCTGCTCATCGAGGCAGGGTTTTTTGATTCGCCCCTGTAAAGCGCTTCGCACGAATTGCAAGCGCTTCATCCACCCCGCCCTGCGGGGCGGTTTTCGCTCTCTTGAAATAAATCTTAGGCGGAGCGAACTCTTCGCATCTTCTTTTGCTAGCCCCGCTCATGGCGGGACGGTATTAAGCTTGGAAAAATAAAGACAAAACACAACCAAAGCCAATTACTTTGTGGATAATTGTGTAAAATATAACACATTTGTGGATAACCTTGCAAGCTAAAAAAGCCGGGGAGCGGAAAAAGCCGCATTCTGATTGACAAGGTCGAACTTATCTCATATACTCGAACAGTGAAAAACGATTCTGAAGAGAGAAAGTCTTAAAGACAGGATATAAAAATTATAGACGAATTATTTAGAAAGACAGTAACAAGGTATATCTATACACTCAATCAACAAAGCCTTTTTTAAAATTTAGAGAATACCAAAGCTGTAATTGATTTATTTATAGCGATGTCTAAAAAAACTTACCAACCGAAAAAAAGAAAACGTCTGAAAACCCATGGTTTTTTAAAAAGGATGCAAACCAAGGGAGGCAGAAATGTTTTGGCGTGTCGAAGACGTCAAGGGCGTTTACGGTTGACCGTCTAATATGTTGTCTAAAGCACAGCGTTTGAACAAAGCTCATGACTTTTTAAGAATAAAAAAGCAAGGTTCTTTCTTTAGAACACCTTATTTCAAGCTGGCCTTCTTAAAACGCCGGGATGGTTTTCCGACCCGCATCGGATTTATTGTGAGCAACGATTTGGGGAAAGCAGTCAGCCGAAATTTAGTCAGACGGAGATTGCGGGCTATTTTTCGGAAAAATTATGACCGGATTTCATCTTCCACTGACTTGATTTTAATCGGAAGAATCGACCTCGCCCAATTTGATTTTGCCAGGTTGATGCGGGAAGTTGAAAAAGCCTTGCTCAGCGCCAGACTTTTTAAAAATGAATCTCTATGAGCTTGACGCTCATGGTATCTTCTTTTGCTCACATAGGCGAACTAATTTTGGCTTTAAATTGCTTTTAAGTAATTTCATTATATCTTAAGATCTTACGATAGAAGTATTACGCTCGCAAAAATCAACCGAACCAGAAGATTGCTCAGGCAAGGAAAGAATGAAAACGCTAGCCCTGAAATTAATCCGATTTTATCAGCGCTACTTTTCGATTGATCAGGGGCTTTTGGGCAAGGTCTTGCAAGGTTTATGGATCTCCGAGAAGGGAGTTTGCCGTTTTTCCCCAACCTGCTCGGAATATACTTACCAGGCCATTGAAAAGTACGGCTTTGGTCACGGGACGATATTAGGATTAAAAAGGATTGTTCGCTGTCATCCTTTTTCTAAGGGAGGGTTTGATCCGCTACCATGAAAGATTTTTTGAACGTCATTTTATACCAACCGCTGGAGGGCGTAACCCTCTTTTTGTATCACCTTTTTGGCGATAATTTCGGCATAGCCATTATTGTTTTGACCGTTTTGATCCGTCTCATTTTAGTGCCTCTTTCCTTGCCCGCCCTAAAATCCAGTCAAAAAATGCAGGAATTGCAAGGAGAACTGAGCCGGCTAAAAGCCAAGCATAAAGATAATAAAGCCAAGCTGCAGGAAGAACAATTAAAACTTTATCGAGAACACGGTATCAATCCTTTGGGCGGATGCTTGCCGATTTTACTCCAGATTCCGATCCTTCTCATTTTATGGCGGGTTTTAACCGGTCTTTTAGCCCAAGATTCAATAAATTCTCATTTTTTATGGCTTAATTTGAGCCAACCCGATCCTTATTATATCTTGCCTGCTTTGGCAGGGATTTCCCAGTTTATCCAGTCGAAAATGATGATGCCGGCCAAACCCAAGAAGGAGGATCAGAAAGCACTTGAGAAAACATCCAATCCCGGGAAAAAAGAAGACGATTTGGGAAATTCTTTAACCCAGGCCATGCAAAAACAAAATCTCT
This sequence comes from candidate division WWE3 bacterium CG_4_9_14_3_um_filter_43_9, assembly GCA_002791435.1. Lineage (GTDB taxonomy): Bacteria > Patescibacteriota > CPR3 > CPR3. Next base: position 10,227 of record PFXB01000086.1, on the reverse strand, counting down.
ATTTTATGCCCATTTTATGGGTCGTAATGCTGCTGCGTTTGCCCTCCGGATTAGGACTTTATATGGTGGTGTCGATTCTGTTTGGCGTTGTTCAACAATTTTTCCTTAATGCGGGACGCAAAGAACAACTTAAAACTCAAAGCTCAAAGGTTAAAGCATAAATAAAGATCAAGGTTTAGTCCAAAGCTGAAAGCCGGAAAGTTTTTAACTTTAAATTAGGTTTTGAGATCTGCGCTTTACACTTTGGGTTTTGATGTCAATGCTAAGAAAAGGATTCAAAACAGTCCGCAGCTTATAACCAGGCGACAAGACTACGGTCCGCCAGCCGGCGGAGTAGGCGGACGACGTGAGGATCCCGTGGGGAACGAGGTGTGACTGTCAGGATTTCTCTCCCGCCAAGGCGGATTTGAGATAAAAAAAGTTTTTTCTAAGGGAAGGCCTTGCAACCCACCACTGTCATTCCCGCGAAAGCGGGGACCCAGAAGCAATTGCATAGATTCCCGGTTGAGGTCGGGAGTGACACAAAGGGGTTGGGAATGACGCTCTTTTGCTATCATTTTAGATAAAATTAAGGAGTTAAAAGTGGAAGAGAAAGTTACCAAAACTGCCGAAGAGATCCTAGTTAAAATCTTGACCCTTTTAGGCTTGGAATTTAAGATTGAGTCCGTTCCGAAAGAAGATTGCGGCAAGGAATGGATTGAGTTTCAGATCACGACCCCGGAGCCAGGTTTTATCATCGGTTACCATGGGCAGACCTTACGCGACCTTGAGTTTTTAGTCAACCTGGCAGTTTTTAGAAAGATTGGTCAGTGGGCGAGAATCGTCTTAAATGTGGGCGAATATCAGGAAAGAAGGGAAAATTTTCTGAAAACTTTGGCCCTTAAAACCGCCGAGAAAGCCAAATTTCTCAAAGAACCCATAGCCTTGTCTCCCATGCCAGGCAAAGAAAGACGGATTGTGCACCTGGCCTTGCAGGAAGACTCAGCTGTCAAGACCGAATCGGCAGGGGAAGGGGAAAAACGCAAGGTGGTCATATACCCAAATAATTCCAGTTTGCCTACAAACTGATTTGGGTATATATTCACCAACTCTCTCCCGCCAAGGCGGGATCGGGGATGATTAAACCCAAATTACTCCATTCTGCAAAAAATTTTTAAGAAATGGGTGGCAATTTGGGGAATACTCAACCTTTTTACTTGCAATTTAATTGAAGCTGAATATAGGAAGACCGGTTTAGCAATTTTTCGGAAGATTATCACTTGCGTCACCTGCACCGAATGAAGCCGAAGTGGTCGGGATGACGTGATAAAAAATCCGGCACTTCGTTTTTACATAAGCCATAGAAAGAACCTGTCATTTTGTTTTGAGAGAGTTCGTTACAACAAGATGTGTTGCGGAAAAAGAGGGGAAAGCAATGTCCAGCGGAGTTTTGATTCTTCTAGTAATCCTGTTTTTATGTATCCTGGTTGCAGCTTATCTATGGGGCAGACTGCAAGGTTTAAAATCAACCTCGGTTGAAGGCTTGCCTCCCAATCTTTTAAGTATCTATCAAGAAATCCAAGCGCTTCCCGCCAAAGTCCTGGCGTCCATCCAAGGAAGTATTAATCCGCAGAAGGGGAAGGTGGCCGAACTTTTAACCTATGCAGAGTTGAGACACGATTATGATACGATCATTCCTTTAGGACAACCCTTTGACTTCTTGGGCATTAAATTTGATGATAAGATTGATTTTATTGAAGTTAAGAGCGAGGGAAGCCGCCTTTCTGAGAACGAAAAAGCCATCTCTCATTTAATTTGCCAAGGGAAAGTTCATTTTCGGTTGGTGGTGGTCAAAGACGGAGAGGCCGAAGAAGTGGTGAAGGGTTTAGATTAGAACGTATATCAAAAACTGTCACTCTTATCCAGAGTCAATGAAGTTAACCTTAATTTCAAATTCTAAATTTCTAATTTATTCACTCTTTGAGTGAAGAAATCTTTGACTGTAGGTCAAAAAGTGTAGCGGCGATCGCAAGAATCGCCATGATCTAAACTAACTCAAAGCCCAAACAATTGGAAACCTAAAGGTTTCCGCTACCAGATAGGACACAAACAGGCTCGGCCTGTGTTTTTAAAAGGAGGTTTGTTTTTATGAAAGTTAAAATTTTGCAGGAAAGCTTAAACCGCGGATTGGGTTTAGCCAGTCGTATTGTTCAGACGCATCCCAGCCTTCCAGTTTTAGGCAATGTTCTGCTGGAAGCCAAGGATAATAAACTTTTTCTTTCAGCCACCAACCTGGAAGTCGGCATGATTTTGAAACTCAAAGCTCAAGTTTTAGAAGAGGGAAAAATTAGCGTTCCGGCGCGCCTGCTGGCAGAGTTTATCAACAGCCTGCCGCCGGCTGAAATCAAGCTTGAACTGCAGGGTAAAACTTTGGAAATTTCCACCCAAACCCACCGTTCCACTCTCAATGGGATCGAAGCAGGCGAATTCCCGCCGCTGCCTCAAATCCAGGGCGAGGCGGTTTTAAAAATCAAGAATACGATTTTTGACACAGCCATCAATCAAGTGGTCTTTGCGGCCGCAACCGACGAGGGGAGGCCGGTTTTATCCGGAGTATTATTAACCGGCGAGGCGGACAATTTAGTTTTAGTAGCTACCGATGGATTTCGTCTCTCACACAAAATCGTGACGCAAAAAGTTCACCCCCTGGCAAGCGGCCAATTAAAATATATCCTTCCGGCTCGGGGACTTTTGGAAGTAGGCAGAGTTTTGGGGGAAAAGGAATTTTTAGGCGAAGCATCAGAAGTAGAATTAGGGTTAACACAAGATCAGAACCAGATGATTTTTAAGCTGAGTAGTGCCGAAATTTCCTGCCGGCTTTTGGAAGGACAATTCCCTGATTTTAAGAAGATCATTCCCAAGATGTTTGTGAGCCGCGCTATTTTGGAGCGTGAAGAGATTTCGAAAGCGGTAAAATTGGCCTCGATCTTTGCCCGTGATTCCGCCAACGTGATTCATTTCTCGTTTGATCCGAGCCAGAAAAAAGTTTCGGTTGATGCCCAAACCAAAGAGTTAGGTCAAAGCCGAACTGAAATTGAGGGGTCTTTAGAAGGGGATCCTTTAGAGATTGCCTTCAACGCTCGTTTCATCACCGAAATTCTGGCGGTTTTAGACAGTGAGCAGGTGAGTCTCGAACTTTCCGGAGCCTTAAGCCCGGCTCAGATAAAAGCAGTGGGGGAACAGACGTTTTTCCACATTTTGATGCCGATTAGAACGGAAACAGGACAATAGGGCTAAGTGTAACTGGCACCTGACAGAGTAATTTCTAATTTTAAATTCAAAATTTTAAATGAATGTTTAAGTCTTAATGTTTAAAATTTAAAAATTAAGAATTGATTAAGAATTAGAAATTGAAAATTAAGAGACGGGATCATCCTGCCCTCTGAATCGGAGAGTGGGGGGAACCCGGCCGTGTAAGACAGGCCTAACGGGATCTCTCCCCGCCAAGGTGGGATCGAGATGACATGGCGACAGTTTTAATTTTCTTTATAATTGTTCTTCGCCGGGGACAATCGGGGGTTCGGGTTCAAGGCGAGCGGCTGCCTGACCTTGCTCTAATTTTTCTTCAGCCTCTATATATTCCAATTCTTCAGGATTGGTGGTTATCAGGCGGTGTTCCTGGGACGAGGCCACCACCTGCAGCGCGACATGAGCTTCGCCGGCAAAAAATAAGCCCTCGCCGATATTACAGGCCAAAAGCAAACGTTTTTCTCCCTCAGACAGATAAAAAACTTGGGCAATCCTGTCCACCGCAGCCGGGGACTGTTTCATTAAGAATTGGATGGAAGAGTTGGTTACAATCGCTTTTCCATAATCAATGGAGAGAAAATCTTCGGTGTCTTGAGTGATGGTGGTCAATCCCAGATAGTATTTGCGTGCCCTTTTAGCGATGGAATACATGAAACGAGCCGAATCCGGATATTGCATCAGGTGCCAGGCTTCGTCGACTATGAGCATCCTCTTTTTTCTTTCCTTGCGAATCTTGGTCCAGATGAAGTCTAAGATGATAAACATGGCAATGGGCCTCAACTCATCTTCAAGATCGCGGATGCCAAAAACGGTAAAGGTGTTTTTAATGTCCACATTGGACTTTTGATTGATAATCCCAGCCGCTGAACCCTTGACATATTTTTCCAACCTTTCGGCCAGACCGATGGCCTCTTTTTCCTCCATTCCCAGTAAAACCTTGTAAAGGTCTTCCAAAAGAGGAGGTTCATTCTTTTGCGTTTTAACATCCGGAGTAATTCCTTTAACCTTATAAGTTAAAATGAGGGCGCGATCTAAAATAGCATCGTCGGTGGGCGTCATTTCACCCAACATAACTTTAAAAAGGCCGTGCAGATTGAGGATTTTCAAACCCAGCTCATTGACACCTTCCTCGTAAATTTGGGAAAGATCGAAAGGATTGATTTTGTGCGGAGAATTAAAGGAGAACTCAATAAATTCCCCGCCTATCGCTTGGGATAGGGTTTTATATTCGTTTTCCGGGTCGACAATAATAATTTCCGTTCCCAACATCAAAGAACGCAATGATTCCAACTTCACCGCATATGATTTACCGGCCCCGCTTTTGGCAAAAATCACCATGTTGGCGTTTTCCATGCTGAAGCGGTCGAAAATAACTAAACTGCCGTTATGTTCATTGATGCCGAACATAACTCCTTCGTTTTGAGTCAAATCCGAAGAAGTAAAAGGGAAAGTGGTAGCAATAGAGGTCGTGTCCATGTTGCGGTAAACCCCAAGCTCATCGGAAAAGATGGGTAGGGTAGAGTGGAAGCCAGATTCCATTCTCAAGCTGGCCCTTTTAGACAAGAGCAAAGCCGCGCCCAAAGTCGACTCGACTTTTTTAGTGATCAGGTCCAATTCCTCCAGATTTTTAGCCGGAATAGTGGCATAGAGGGCAAACTGAAAGAATTTTTCCTCTCCTGCCACCAGTGAATCCTGCAAAAGCTGCGCATCTTGGACTGCCAACTTTACATCAGGGTTGACTAAGTGTCCTTCTGAAATTTCAGTTGAAATTTCAGACTGCATCTCAGCAATCTTGCGTTGCAGGCGGTTGATGACTCCCCGGGTTTCAACCGGAAAATAAAACATGGAGATATCCAAACTTTCATCGAAATTAATGAGGGGCGCCAGCCAGTTGGCACCCACATAGCGCGGATAGCCGGACATAAAGAGGGTTCTAAAGTAAATATCACCAATTTTGAGATGATCGAAATCGATCTCAGCCGCCGAGGGAGCGATGATGTCCTTGATGGAAACCGTTCCCCGGCCCATTTTTTTGGCTTCATCGGCTTCAATGACATCGCCTTGGTTTTGAGATTCTCCATTTCCGGGAGCTGTCTTGCGTTTAAGAATTAAATTCAACGGATTGTTAAATTTGGCCATAGTTACTCCACAGACGGTTGCACTATTGGAACAGTATAATCTTGCATGGTTTCAATAAGATGCTGTTTCGCCGCCTGGTTCGGGTTATAGATTTCATAAAAAAGCTCGATAATCTCAGGATTTTTAAGTTGTGTCAACTTTACTCCCATCCGTGAAAACAGATTTCTAAGCTCGGTGATTTTTTCATTCAGATTCTGCTTGGCGGCCTCAAACTCAGCCCGGGAATATTCCATGACTTTTTGTTTGTTTAAGGCTCGGTCAAATAGGCTTTCCACAAAACCCAATTTGTTTTTTTCAGAGGTTTGATAAGGAATCACCAGGTAGAATTTTTTAAATAAAACATTGTTTTCGACCACCAGCTGTTTGATGAAATTGCGGTAATAGGCGATTTGGTTTTTTAAGGCTTTATTGATTTGTTGGCGTTCATAGCTTTCAAGGTATAAAAGATAGTTGGTGATATCCATCCGCCGGGTGTGAATGATAATTTCGATAGGAAAGGTTAAAGAATTCAAAACCTCGGCATAGGCGGCTATCATGGCATCTTGTTCTGCCTCAGACAGAAGATCGAAGTTGACGGCGGAAGCTTGAACGATCATCACAAAACGGCCATCCTTTAGGATCAAAAGATCGTCCTTCACTTCTTGAATTTTCACGCGCGATTGGGTTGAGGGTAGAATTTCTTCCATGTTTGTTAAATTTAAAATGTAAAGTCAAAATTAGAGGTTGTAGTTCTCCACGTTGGTCGAACAATAAAATTTTTAGTCTTCGACTGAAATGGAGAAGTACAACTGAAAAAGCTGGTAGCCAGAAGCCAGCAGCTAATCAGCGAGCTGCCACTTCGATCGGGTTTAAAACTTCTCCGCCAAGCTCAAGTTCTATTATATCAAAATTATAGTCAGGTTTTTCAAATTCTATTTGGTACTTTCCGTTAGGGAGGGGAGTGGCTGCCATAAATTGACCTAGGTGATTGCTCTTCAGCGCTCGAACAGGCAGTCCTTTCTGGTCTTTGACGATAATAATTGCTCCTTCAATTAAATCCCCGGCCTGATTCTTGATATTACCATAGATGAGGTTGGGGACAGTCACTTTGATGGGACCTCCCCCGGCCTGCATCAAAAGTGAGGCTGGAACAAAGGTTTTGCTTTTAGCTTTTTTGATCTCCTCAGCAGGTTTAAACGGCGGGGGAACAATTTTGGGTTTGGGTTTGGATTGTTCTGCCTCAGTTTTTTGGGAAGCGCCCGGAGGAGGCGGAACGGGCTTGGACGTTACAGCTTTTTGCACCACCACCTGGGGTTGGGGAGTGGAAACCGGTTCTATCCATTGTTCTAAAGAAATTCCCTCAGGTTCTTGAGGTTTCCCGGATGACGGCGGCTGGGTGACAGGTTTGGCAGCCTTGGTCGCAACCGGCAAGACCAGTTCTTCCGCGGTCACGGCTTTTTCTCCAAATCGTTTTTCGATTGCTGGGCTGGGTTCAATCTTTCTTTCTCCCCTGATGGGCAGCGGTTTGCCCCCGGCCAAATAAATGTTTTTTAAAGCTCGGTTGATCCTCAGATTGGTTAAACTCGAAATATAGCTTGGTTTTTTACCGCTTAAACTTAAAGTGAAGAAGGGTTTTGAGCCAAAGTTGATTTCTGAGGCCAAGGGTGTAATGACATTTGCTGGTTGCACCTCGACTTGAGTTCTGGAAGGGAGAGAGTAGGTTTCATCAGCGGGTTCCTCTTTGGGTTTTTCTTTTTTGGGAAGAGAGGGTTGCGGCGGGAAAGGTTGCGGGAACGGCCCTTCCGGCTGAGTTTTTTCCGTTCCGGTTGTCACGAGAGTTGGGGAGGGCGTGGGTCTGACGATTCCGACTTGTTTTCCCGGAACAGTTTTTAAGACCTGAGGAGCTTGGAATTCTTCCCACGAAACCTCTTCACTTTTGGTTTCGGGCATTACCGCCTCTTTCACCACTGAGGTGATGACGCTCGGCTCAACGGGCGTTTCAAAAAAAAGTTTGTCGATAAAAACCTTTTCTTCCTCGTCCAGAGCTATTTTTTCTTCGGGGAAGAGGTTGGAGAAATCGGGAACAATATTTTCGTCACCGGTTGCGTGTCTTTGGGTGGTTAAGGGGATGACGCTTTCAGTCAAGACTGCCGGCAAGAATTCCCCCTTGCGCCAGATAAATTGAGTCGGTCCGTAGACAGCCAAGACCAGATTTTTAATCCACTCGTCCAAGGACATGCCTTGGATTTTAACCAAAGCCAGGGCCGCACAAAAAATCCCGACTGAAATCATCAACCCATATTGTAAAACAATCGGCAGCGGAGCCAGATAAAGAGCGAAGCAGATGACAGCGCCGATAGCCAGAATGACAAATTGGTGGATGGTAAAATCACCGATTAAGCGATCTTCGAAGGAAATGACATTTTGCGGGATTGGGTGTTGTTGCATTTCAATTCCTAATCACTCATTCATTACTGATAAGGATAACAGGCGGACCTCTTTTTTGTAAAGTCAAAGCCAAAAAAGAGGAGACTAAAGGTTGGTCTTGACAAGTCTTATTATTCCTTTCTCATCAAGATAGGCTAAAGTTTTTTCCTTGGCCTGATAGGCAAAAAACAGGTTTACTTTTTCCCGGC
>PFXB01000086.1:0-2162 GCA_002791435.1 candidate division WWE3 bacterium CG_4_9_14_3_um_filter_43_9 | reverse complement strand
ACTTTTGCTTGGGATTTTTCTGTCTCAAGCAGCACAAACTGCCTTTTGGTAAAGGAAGAATCAATAGTCTGGCAGAGAGCCTGTTTTTCATCCACCCATAGACAGCGTAAGCGGTAAGCATCGCCGTCAAAATCATAGATGATACGGGTGATGTTTTTTTCAAGATCCAAGAGAGTAACCCCGTCTTTAGAAAGAAAAAGCAGTTTGGTTTGCGAGGCTGAAAAATTGGTGTAGCCGTCTTTTTGTGAAAAAATCGGGGTGCTTTCTTGGGTGGCCAGGTCAAAAAGAGAAAGGTCGCGGGAAAAATTAAAAATATCAGGCTGGGCGGCAATCAGAAGCTTTTGTCCGTCAAAAACCCACCAGAGGTCGGTGATATTGGCCAATGACTTGGGCAGAATTTCTCTTTCGGAAACAGAAAGAGTCTTGACGGAAAAAAGACTGATGTTATTAAAACCCGCCTCATCGGTAACAGTAGCATAGGCGATTTTTTGGTCATCCGGCGAGAAACTCAAAATTTGGGTAGCCTGGGGTAATCCTACGAGCGTATAGGTTTTTTGGTCAAGATCAAGCAGGCTGAACCACTTATCAGTGGTGAAATTGATTTGGTCAATAGTTAGGGCCTTATTGTTGCCCCAAATGACAGCAAAAGGAGGGCGACTGGGGTTGGGCAAAGGCTTATCATTATCAAAAGTATATGGTGGTTGGGTTTTGAGATAACGCAGCTGGGGAGTTGTCTGGTCTAGAGAAAAATAAAAAAGCTCACCCCGGTTTGACTTCCAAGCCAAGGAAGCGGCCTGGAACCTAGAGCGCGGCTGATAGGTGACTTGATAGATAATAACCGCCAGAAGTACCAAGAATAAGGTCAAACCAGACCCCATGGCAATTTTGCTAATTGGAGTTTTGGTGTTCGATTGTACAGTTATTTGAGTTGTTTCCATAATTAACGTCCATATAACGTAAGATTCTGAGCACAAGCTGCATGATAAAATTTATCAAAATCATAAGGAACCTGGCCACTCCCGCCGCAACCCCAATAGGGATCATTGGTAGTTACCGTTTGATTAACAGGATCAATCCCGGTGATGACTACAATGTGGTTGGAGCCTTGATAATTGATAAAGGCCGCCAGGGGTTGATTGGCGCAGATGCGGGTTCTGATTTCGTCAAAATAGCTGTTTTTATAGGCATTCGGATTGCCGGCAGGACAAGTCTCAGAATAATAGAGAGTTAAAGGTGACCCTAGATAAGAAGCGGAAGCCCCACAGTTAAAGTATATTCCCCACCTTGAACAAATTGTGGCGGGCGTAGGATCGTGGCTGGTATTTCGATGATAATTAATGATCATGGCTTCGGAAGAAATGCCGCAGCCGGCCTGTCCGATGGTAATATTGGTTGGTCCACCCGCAGGACAGGTTGAGCTGCAATAGTTATTGCTCCAAGCCGAATCTCTCTGGCAAAAATAGGGAACATTACTGATATAACAGCCTTTACAGCCGTCTGGACCCTCAACCCTGACAGTAGTACTGCTGGTGAGATTGATGGTAGAACCCGCATAGCTACCAGTTAGGGTGGCGGTATTGGTGGTGGTGGCTGAAATGGTTTCGGTTGGTTGGGGGATGGTAAGAGAAGTATTGTTGGGAACACTAAAAGGTCCGTAGGTGATACCCAAACCTGGATCAACAACAGTGGCGCCTAAAAGATCTTTTCCAGTTCCGCCGCTTGAATCAGGAGGACAGTCAACCTTGACGGTAAACGAATAATTAACCGTTCCGCTGTCAGCCGCAATGCAGGTCTGGTCCGCGTTTTTGGTGAAAGTAATGCAAAAGTGTCCTCCCGGGGGGTTCATGGGATAAACGCTGATATTGGGCGAAACAATCCGGCCCGGACAATCCGGATCGACAAAGCTGGTGATAGTGCTGCCGGATTGACTGGGAGAAGGAGTGATAAAACACATCATTTTAACACCAACAGCCAGAGGACCAACGCCAGTGTTAACAGGATTACATTGATCCTGTTGGCCTGGGATTACATAACCACAATTGGTATCGGCACATTTTTCCAGTGACTGGCCAGAAAGCCAAGTTCCATAGCCACTGATCGTCCCACCCAGATCTAATTGTCCGCCATCCCGGACTTGTTGGAAATAGCTGGCCACATCCGAG
>PFXB01000121.1 GCA_002791435.1 candidate division WWE3 bacterium CG_4_9_14_3_um_filter_43_9 | reverse complement strand
AAATTTTCTTTGGCAATGATTTTTGCAACTGATTCATGCCAATTACCAAGCGCGGTTTCGCAACCATGTATAAATCCTTTTGCTAAATAAGACCATAAACACTGCGCAATTTAGTCATTCAAATTATCCAAGGCAAATTTAACAGTTTGTTCCCAATCGATATATCCCCATTCAATACTTTTCTTAACTCTCTCTAATTCATCAGAATTCAACTTTCTTCCAAGCTTTTCCATAGCTATATTTTGAACATCTTCAATTGTAATTTCAAATATATTTTTTTGTTTCATAGTATCTTAATCATAAGCAGGGTCATAACTGTTTTGTGGTAAATTTATAACAGTTTAAATTCATGTCTCATTGCAATTAAATTTTTTTCTGCCGAGTAAAGCAATCCCACTTGATCGGGGATAAGATGTATGAATCTACCTTTTATTTCTGGAAATTGAGCTATGACTTGTTGAAACTTTTTATCTTCATTTGTAACAATATATGGACGTGTGTCATAATCTCGCAAAGTTGCCAATCTTCCAAAGCCAGACCAGACTCCAGTAGAGATTTCTACTTCAAAAGCATAGACAGGGTAAAATCCAGCGTTCGCTTTTCTAAACCAAAGAACATCAATTTTGCGTAGAAGTTCATAATCGGAGAATTGCAATTTTGGGCATTCGTTAATAGTTATCATCTCTCCAAGCCTTTTTCGATTAAATGTCTTACTTTTATCGGGGCAATAAGTAGAGTATCCTCGTATGTTCCCTATATCTATCAATCTGCCCTGGATAACATTATGAATACTTTCCTCCGGCTGCACCGATGTAGCATCTCTGTGGGCAATGCTGGTTAAAAGACTCCAATTGTTTATATAAGGAGAACAATCTAATCTATGATTTCTTCCTTTAAGAACCAATTGCAAATCCCTCGTAAAGTTGATTTTATACTCGCCATTTCTATCGTGACTAATTTCCGGCAAATGCGAGATTAAAACATCGGTTGGAACTAAAACGGTCTTCTCTGTATCGCCGCAAATAAAAGCCACAAAAGAATTGTCTAAATTGTAGACTTCCTCGGCATTGATATAATTTAACCCAAAAAAGTACCTTTTCCCTAAATCGGAGGCGGTTCGTACCAAAATATTCGAATTTCCGATACTATAGGTGTTAGTACGCAAAACTCGAATCGGGTTAACGCTTATCCCTTGCGTTTCTGCCTTATGCAAAAATTTTTCTATAAGTTCTTTTTGCGACTTCATAAAATTTATTTTACTTAATCATGCAATTGAAATGAGATATATCAATGCCAATCGAGTGCATGCCCATTTCATTTGCTTGTACAAGCGTTGTGCCAGACCCGGAAAATGGATCAAGAATAATATCGTCAGTTTTGAAATAAACATCTTTTTTAAAATCGTCGGTGTGGTTGTCAATAAAATACTCAACAAGTTGCGGAATAAATTTACCTTTATACGGATGTAGCCTGTGAACATGTTTAGTGGTATCTTTTTCGCGAAGATGGTCAAAGGAGAGCCCCCAATTTAGATCCTTACCCAATCTTTTTTCCCAACTTATTTCTCTCCGACCCTGGAAGGATAAGTAGTAATTCTTAAGATCATTTATATTAACAAGGGTAGACCCGTTATCATGATATTTTTTTACTCTTCCATACTGAATTAAATAAGAAATGTTTGACTCACTTATATCTCTGCTCAGAAACTGGCTTACCCATTGGCTGGCTTCTTTAATTGTGAGAAAATTTATTTGAGGCATGCTGTTTTTATTGCTTTATAAATATTATGAAAACGGAGAGGGTGGGATTCGAACCCACGGCCCGCCGATTCGGCGGGCAACGGTTTAGCAAACCGCCGCTTTCGGCCACTCAGCCACCTCTCCATGCTTCAAAAGTTCCTTAAATTGGATTCCACCTTTCATTTTTTTAATTTTTTGTTCTCTTTTATACGCTTCCTGCTTTGTTGGAAACTTTTCAATGTAAATAATTTTCCAAGGGACTCCATTTTTTGTAGATCTTACCCTTCCATTATTATGATAACTTAAACGTATCATATGATCTCGGGTACAGCCAATATAATGTTTTCCTGTTTTCAGACTCACTAAGATATAAACATAAAACATAGCAAACCGCCGCTTTTCCCGCTGAGCGGGACCCCCCGCCATGCGGGGTGGCGGCCACTCAACCATCTCTCCAAAATAACTCAAAACTCAAAAGTTAAACTTAGATAGCTACTGGCAACTGGCATAGAACATGAAGCGCAAATTCTAAAACGTTTAAACATTAAAAATTGCTGCTGGCATATTGCTTCTAGCCACTAGCCACTAAACAGGTGTCATCCTGAGGATCCCGCTTAGCGGGGGACGTGAGGATCCCGTAGTCAATGTGGTAGAATGGACGGGATCTCTCGACTGCGCTCGAGATGACAATTTTAATCCAAACCAAGCACCAGTATAACAAAAGCGTCCTTCTTCTTCAACGGCGAGCTAAGGTTAAAGCCCAAACCTTGAGAGTCCCCTTGCGTTTAAGTTCCTTGGCGGCATTTTGAAGCGTGGCACCGGTTGTCACCACATCATCCACCAACACAATTTTTTTACCAGAAACCTTGTCTTTTGAGCAGCAAAAGGCATTTTCCATATTTTTCTTTCTCTCTTGCTCATTTTTAATCTCAGCCTGCGGCAGGGTTTTTTTTCGGCGCACTATTATCTCAGGCTCGAACGGCAGTCCCAAAAAGTCCGCCACCTCCTTGCCTAACAAGTCTGATTGGTTAAAACCACGCCAGCGCTGGCGCGCGTTGTCCAAAGGGATAGGCACAAAAATATACCCGGCAAAATCCAGCTGGAAGTATTGGAGAAAAGCAATCATCAAAGCCGCCAGAGTCGGAGCCAGAACTTTGACCCAATGATATTTAAGGTCGTAAATTGCTTTATTCAAAGGTTGCTCAAGCTCGGCCACCGAAATTAACCCGTCGAGACCCCATGGGCGTTTACAAACAGCATGCGTCAGGCCGCCGATTGACGGACTGCCGCACAGCGGGCAGATTTGCTTTTCGACAAAGACGACCTCGCTGAAACATTCCTTACAAAACCAGTCACCGAATTTGCCGCAGCCGGAACACCTGGGCGGAAAGAAAAAATTAAGAATAGTATTGAACGCTTCCCCGGACATGTGCCTACCATAGATTCCCACGGCTTGCGCCGTGGGACTATTTTCTGAAAGAAAACAAACTTGTTTATATATTTCGCTTCACGAAGATTAAAAGCTCCATCCACCCCGCACTGCGGGGTGGCTTTCGCTCGCTAAATATAAAACTTTGCCATCTATCTGTCAAGTAGACACACTTGCTATATACTCAACTTCAATTAAATTGCCAATAAAAGAAATTGTAGCCAACCAGCTGCATTACAATCTTATTGTCCGCGAAGTTGAAAGAAAAGGAATTCTGAACTTCTGTCAGGAAAACGATGTAATGTTGATAGCTTTCAGACCCTTGCAAAAGGGGTTCTTGGCCCAAGACAAAGATTCTTTGGTTGGGCTCTTATGTCAAAAATACCAAAAAACATCTGCCCAAATCGCCTTAAAATGGCTGCTTTCTAAACCTAATGTGGTTGCCATCCCGAAAATGGCCAGCCTCCCCCATCTCAAAGAAAATCTGGCTGTTTTTGACTGGGAGATAGAAAAGGCTGATCTCAAAAAATTACAGGAAGAATATTCCAACCAACAAGACGTCTCGGAAATTTTTAACCTAGACAAATTCTAAATACAATCCTGATAACTTAAAACCAAAAAACCACCCTTTTTTTACTGGTGGTTTTTCGTTGATAAAGCTGGTGGAGATGGGGGGTGTTGCACCCCCGTCCAGGAAATTTTTAAAAGAGCTTCTACGGATTTAGCCGAATTTGAGTTTCTTTAACCTGCACTTATCGGCAGTCAGATTAAAGTTTGGTTGTAAGTTTTTAAGAAAAAGGCCCAACCTAATCTTTTTCTTTTCTCAAGGCTTTGGTTTTGCCCTAATCCTCCCGCCTTAAGATGGGAGAAGAAAGACACCTCTTTTATGCAAATGCAAATTGAGGAGTCAAGGCGGGTATCGCAAAAAATGATTTTATCCGATCCTTGACTTTGCCGAAATAATTGGCATTTTGTTTTTGGCGTCTTTGTCGCCGATTCGGCGACCAGGTTAGCCGACCTGATCCGCTACCCTTCTAAAACCTTCCCTGTCGATTTTTATACATCCCCATGAAAAATAACTTAAAACTCAAAGCGCAAAGCTCAAAACTAGGACCAGCGTCATCCTGAGGAGTCCCGCCAAGCGGGACGACGTGAGGATCCAGTGGGGAATGTGGTAAACCCAACGCGGGATTGCTTCTCCGCCGAATCGGCGGATCGCAATGACGCTTTCTTAATTGCTGCATTGAATCTTTATTTCTTTTTAAAGGTGCCACTCTCCCAATGTCTTTTCCACTTCTCTGGTGATCATCTTTTTCTTAAGCTGTTCGCGCTTATCATATTTTTTTTTGGGTCTCGCCACTGCAATTTCGACCTTGATTATACCATATTTGATATAAACTTTCAGGGGGAGCAACGTCAGCCCCTCTTTCATTCTACCGACCAGGCGGTCGATTTCCTGTCTCTTAAGCAGCAGTTTGCGCAAAGCCCGCGGGTCGTATCCGGCTTTAACTCCAGCCGGATAAGGGGCAATATGGGCGTTGAAAAGAAAAAGCTCGCCTCCTCTGAAGCGGGCAAAACTCTCATTGATGGAAACCCGACCCATTTTGACACTTTTCACCTCCGAGCCGGCCAAAACTATTCCCGCCTCTAATGCTTCAAAAATCTGATAATCATAATAGGCCCTTTTGTTTTGCACCACCACTTTCACTTTAAACCCACCTTTGAAATTTTGGTTTGTGAAAGCAAATACAGATTTTCCTCTTTGGCGTCCACCCACAGATCCAAAAGATTGCTCCAGCCGTCATTTTGGACAAGCTTCACATAATTACCATCTTTGTCAAAAATGGCCACTCCCTTGTGCTCACTATCTAAAATATAGATTTCCTTAAAATCTGTTTGGGTAAAAATCCGGCTTGGCTTTTTAAAGCCCAAATCGAATCCTTTCAGAGAAAAGTCTTGCCTTTTGCCGGCCGCGTATTTAAAAACCTGCCCATCGGCTGCCAAAACATAAACCGAGCCGTCAATCGTTAAGGCCACTCCTTTTTGCAGATCGGCGCCCCCGGGCTCATTGAGAAACTGCAGATGATTGGAGAAACCGGCCTCAAGCGGAACGTATTTAAAGATCTGTTCTTGGGAAGGAGACAGAAGATAAAGGTTGGAATAAAAACTGTCAAAATCA
>PFXB01000064.1:13866-21232 GCA_002791435.1 candidate division WWE3 bacterium CG_4_9_14_3_um_filter_43_9 | reverse complement strand
TGGTGTTGCGCCTGCGGCTACACCTCGAAGGTGTAAATACGCTTGTTTGTCAAACCCGACACTTTGTTTTTAATCGGCTATATGTTAACAGGATAAATTTTTCATTAAGATAATTTGTTTCGCGTACGAGCTTATATGTTACTAGTGTATTTAAATCCGGCATGACAGGATTTCTTAAGACAATCAGTCCGCCGTCATTAAGGTTTTTCTTAAGTTGCTCCAAAACTGCCCTGAGATCTAAAAAATTCATTGGGGGGTCAGCAAAGACAAGATCAAATTTTTCATAGTTTGATTCTAAAAAACTAAAGACATCTTGACAAAATAGGCGGTATTTTCCAAGCAGAAAGCTATGATTTAGATTTTTTTTAATCAGGTTACAGCTTTGTTGGCTATGGTCAACAAAATAAGCAAAAGTTGCGCCTCGGCTTAAAGCTTCAATTCCTAAAGAGCCGGTGCCGGCATATAAATCCAAGATCCTTTTGCCGATTATTTTATCCGCTATCGTATCAAAAAGGGGCTTTCGAATAATGGCAGTTACGGGATTGAGATTTTTAATAGAAGATGTAAATATTTGATGACCTTGAGCCTTACCGGAAGAAACGCGCATATTAGATCCTTCAACTCGCTACGCTCGTTCAGGATGAGCGTGCTATAGATAAACCAATTACAATTTAGGTGTCTTCATTTCTAAAAAACCTTAATTGGTTTAGCGTATAGATCCGCCTCCGCCAGCTGGCGGACAGACATACCATAAGTATGTTTTCTAATATACTCAACTTCCTTAAAAATGCAAAAGTTGTAGTTGAGTATTCCCCGAATTACTAACATTCTTTTAAAAAATGTTTCAAAATGAAGTAATTCGGGCATAAGTTTGTCTATAATTATGAGACCCACGCTCAATTCGGTTGCTGAATTTGAACTATAGTTGTATTAAGTTTATCAGAAATACCAGGATTTTGCACCAACAAGGGGTCTTTTTGGAAAATTTCAGAAGCCGCCAATTTAGTTTTGTGAATGAGTTCTAAATCATTTAAGGCCGCCACTTTGAGGCTTGGAATCCCATGTTGCTTGGCGCCAAAGATTTCACCGGGTCCGCGCAACCTAAGGTCAATCTCAGCCAGTTTTATGCCAGAATTTTCTGTTTCCATGGCTTTTAGCCTTTTGATTGTATGATAACTTCGAGATTCGCTAAAAAGAAAACAATAAGATTGAATTTTTCCCCTCCCTACTCTGCCGCGAAGTTGATGGAGTTGGGCAAGACCGAATCGGTCTGCTCCTTCTACTACTATGATAGTGGCGCTGGGGACATCAATTCCCACTTCCACCACCGGCGTAGCCACCAAAATGTGATTCTTTTGTTGGCGAAATCTTTCCAGAGTTGCATTTTTTTCTTTTGACTTTAACTTTCCATGCAAAAGTCCCAACAAGAGACCGGGAAAGATTGTTTTTTGCAATTTTTCAAACTCCACAGTGGCGGCTTTGACGGTTTGCATACTTTCCGATTCTTCAATAAACGGACAGATGACGAAAGCCTGTTGTTTGAAGTTTGACTCGCGAATTTGTTTTTCAATCCAAACATAAGCGGCGGCTCTTTTTTGGGGAGGCACCACAAAGGTTTTGACTTTAAGCCTGCCTTCGGGCATTTCATCTAAAACAGAAAGGTCAAGGTCGCCGTAAAGAGTAAGTGCTAAAGTTCTGGGAATGGGAGTGGCGGTCATGGTTAGAACATGCGGAGTGTTGCCCTTTTCAGAAAGCAGGGCACGCTGTTCGACTCCAAAACGATGCTGTTCGTCAATCACCACCAGACTTAGATTTTCAAAACTGGACTTTTTACTGATCAGAGCATGGGTTCCCACCACCAAATCAAAAGGATCTTTATTTTTTGGTTTTTTTGATCCCGTCAAAAGAACAATTTTCATACCCAATAGTCCGAGAATCTGATTTAAGTTATTAAAGTGTTGCTCGGCCAAGATTTCGGTGGGAGCCATAAAGGCTGACTGGAAACCGTTTTTAAAGGCAATAAAGACAGCGCAGGCTGCTACTACGGTTTTACCTGAACCCACATCTCCTTCTAGCAAGCGATTCATGGGAGTCGGCTTTTCCAAATCACCCAAGATTTCTTTGATACATCTTTTTTGAGCCTGCGTTAAATTAAAAGGTAAGGACGAGATAAATTGCAACACATCGTCTTGATTGATCAAAAAAGGCGTTTTAAGTTTAAAGCTTTGCCACTCAAGCCTGCGTTTGAGATTAGCCAATTGTAGCAAAAAAAGCTCATCGAAAGCCAACCTTTCGCGTGCTTTTTTTGCCAGGGTCAGATTTTCAGGAAAATGAATCTGGCAGAGAGCCTTTTCTAAAGCAAGCAATTCGTATTTTTGTAAAATATCCTGCGGTAAAAAATCTTCGATTTGGAGAATCGCACTTTTTAAGAGAGGAGCAATTCTTGATCTCAACCATTTTGATGAAATACCGTATGTTTCAGGATAAATAGGGACAATTCGGCCGGTATGGATAGTTTCTTTGTCTTTTAAAATTTCATATTCCGGAGAGAGTAGAACTTTTTGGTGATTGAAAAGCTCAGTCTTGCCGGCTAAATTTACTCTATAGCCTGCTTTTAAGGTTTTGGATAAGAAGGGCTGATTGAACCAGACAACTTCAATTTGCCCGCTGGAATCGGCTACCACCGCTTTGGTGAGATGTTTACGATTTTTGGTGTAGATGTTTTGGATGGCTAAAATTTCACCCTGCAGGCAGACTGGCTGATCAAGCGTGCTTTGAGCAATCAGAGTAAATTGGGAGTAGTCTTCGTAACGAAAGGGGAAATGATAGATTAAGTCGTAAATGGTTTTAATCTCAAGCTTTTTAAGCCTTTTTTCATACGCCGTACCGATAAAATTTAATTTTGCAACCGGGGTTTTTAAGTCCATGGATTTCAACGCAAACTCGTAAAAAGCGGCAGCAGAGAAAATATAATCAGGCTTAGAGAAGCAAAAAAGATAACAATTTTCCACAATGTTTGGTGTTTACGGAAAAAGTTCATAAGTTTGTCCTTTTATCAGGTTTAAAGTTTATACCCTATCTTTCGTAAAAATTGGTGCCGTTCTGTTTGATCTTTTTTGGTTTCGACGCCGCGACTTTTGGCGCCGTCAATGATTCCAAGCACTCCCCTGCCCTGTTGTGTTTCGGCAACAATAACTTCCAAGCGATTGGCGGTGGCGCAAAAAATCCGTGCCACTTCCGGGACCATTTTGACCGCATTTAAAACGTTAATGGGAAAAGAGTCTTTGAGAAAGATAATAAAAACATGTCCTGCGGAAAGAGCCAAGGCGTTGTCCTTGGCCAGCTCAACCAGTTTCTTGTCGGTGCCGGAAAAACGGATTAAAGCGGGAAGAGAAGATTCACAAAAAGCCAATCCGAATTTTATTCCTGGGACTGTATTGACAAGCGCTTCATGTAAATCCTCCACTGTTTTAATAAAATGGCTTTGGCCGAGGATCAAATTTAAACCGTCAGGATTTTTGATTTTGACAATTTCAGTTTTCATAAAAAAAGCTTTTCACTCCAAATCTACCTTCTAAATTCTGAAATCTAAATTCTAAATTCAAACCTTAGATTACTCTGATCTTTAAGAAATTCCGTTTACCCACTTTCAAAACCGTATCTTTTTCAATTTTGATTATCTCTTGTGGATTGGTTACTTTCCGGTTGCCCAGCAATACGCCACCCTGTCTTATTAGTCTTTTGGCTTCGGAGTTTGAGGCAGCCAGACTAAAACGCATGATAAGGTCAACTATTTTCCACTGGCTTTTTAACAGTTCAACCTGACGTGCATTGTGAGGGATTGCTTTTTCTTGCACGACTTTTTCAAATTCTCTTTGTGCCTCATCAGCCAGCTTTTTTCTGTGCAACTGAGAGGTGATTTCAAAAGCCAGCTTTTTCTTATAAGTCATGGGATTAATGTCGGGTTTTTGGAGTTCCGTTTTGATTTTTTTAATCTCAAAGGTAGTATACGCCGTAAAGACTTCAAAATAGTCCGGGATAAGTTCATCCGGGAGCCGCATCAGTTTGCCGTATATATCCTGCGGTGTATCGGTTAACCAGACACAGTTGCCGCTGCTTTTGCTCATGGTGTGGCCATCGGTTCCCAAAATCATCTTCATAGTTAAAACGTATTTTTCGCGATTGCGAATCTTTTTTTGAAGCTCGCGCCCCATAAGCATGTTGAAAGTCTGATCAGTGCCGCCAATTTCAAGGTCAACGTCCATGACTACCGAATCATACCCTTGCAGCAGCGGATACATGGTTTCGTGAAAGTAGACAGTATCCCCTTTTTGAATGCGTTTCGTAAAATTGTCGCGCTTAAAAAGCTGAATGGCCGAAATTTTGGAGCCGATTCGAATAATGTCTTTCAGAGTAAGCTTAGTAAGCCAGTCGCCATTGAATTTAATTTTGATTTTTTTGAAATCGACGATATTTTTAACCTGGTCTTTCCAAGTAGCGATATTTTCCTCAATCTCTTTTTGAGTAATAAGCTGCCGCCCGGAATCTCGTTCGGAAGGATCGCCCACCAAAACAGTGCCGGTTCCGAAAAGTAAAATGGCCTCATGTCCCAACTCGGCAAATTCCTGCAGTTTACGCAAAGGAATGGTATGTCCCAGGTGCAATCTGGTGGCGGTGGGATCAATACCCAGGTAGAGCCGGATTCTTTTTTTGGAGCGCAGTAAATTTTCAAGCCCTTGACGGGAAGGAAGAATTTGTTCCACCCCACGGGTTAAAACTTCGTCAATTTTGTCCATATTCTTTATAATTATTCGAGAAGACCACCTACTTTACCCGTGCCCGCCTGATAAGCGAGGCAGGGATGAATCGAATGATTAATAAACTCGCCGACCCGCCCCCGCCTGCCGGCGAGGCAGGGATTCGGCGGGAAGGATACCACGGCGCAAGGAGTGGTAGTTCATATCTACAATTTAATTGAAATTAAGTATAGCAATTTTTAGATCTATTTTCCAGCTGAATTATCGTTTTGAAAGGAATCAGGATAGAGTAGTTTGACACACATCGTAAGTTACACTCCCGATGTGTATTTAAATTCGAAATTCCAAACCTTCTTTAGCAATCAAAAATCCGTTTTGGGTCAGATACTTTCTTTCTTGGCTTTCGGCCAAAAGAACAGGATTGGAATGATTAAAGTGAATGAAAAAAATTAATGGTCGTTTTTCTGGATAAAAATTATTAAAAAATTCAATACTTTGGACAATAGAAGGATGCCCAATTTTTTCTATGCCATCTCGATTCAGGCTTTTAAGTTCTTTCCCATTGAAAAATGTTCCGTCAATCAAAATAATTTTTGCCTGATGTAAAAAATTGAAAACCCGATGGCTAATTTTTCCCCAGGACTTAAAATCTGGTAAAAAAAAGAGGTTTTTGCACGCACCTTTTATAAAATAACCAAGGGTGTCTGAAAATTCATTTCGATGAGGAATTTTAAAAGGAAAAGTGGTAACATTTTCTGATAAATTTAAATTACCTCGGACAAAAAGTTGTTGAACAATTAAATTTTTATCTTTAAGAAGTTTTGACCAGGGTTTATTTTGTTGTAGAAACAAAGCCATTTTGCGGCTGCAAAAAAGGGGAATATTTTTTAAATTAGCAGCTTCAAATCCGAGTTGTACAAGCCCCAGGTAATGTCCGATATGAGCATGGGTTAAGAAAATGCCTGCCAAATGTTCAAGCGGTTTTTCCCAATCGAAACGTTTAGCCAAGAGAGCTATTTGTTCACGGATATCTGGAGTGGCGTCGAATAAGAAAAAGTTATCGTTTATAACTAAGGCCAATGAAGTAATAAACCTTTTTCTGGTGAGGTTTTTTTGGGTATTTTGACAATTATGGCAGGCGCAGCCGATTTGGGGTATTCCCCCGTCTTGGGCTGTGCCTAGGATTTTTATAATGACATTTTGTTTTTCAGTTTTCATAGATTTCTTAGAAATTTATGTTAAAATTGAAAAGAAGGGTAAGCACATAAGCTTAGTAGGCGATTGCCTACCCTTCTTTGTCTCTTCTCGTTCTTACAAAATGCCCATCCAAAGCGGGACAGAAAGGCATTCTTCGGTTGGATGCATGTGGCCGTAGAGGCCACTCTCTCCAAAGTTCTCTCCATGGTCTCCACAGACAAAGACATAGATGTTTTTCTTAGAGACCAACTTAAGCTGGATAAACAAATCTCCCAGCTTCCTATCCATGGCTTCCAAGCTCTTGATCTGCATTTGGTGCATCCCAGGGGCCTGCATGGCCAATTGTTGCCTCTCAACAGGTCCAAGTCTATTGGACCGCAGATTCAGAGCTTTGCCGAGCAGCGGGAACACACCCCTTACTTCTTCAGGAATTCCTTCACCCCAGTCATAGGGATAGTGCGTTTCCGGGCAGTTGATAAAGAGAAACCACCGATCTTTACCAGCAAGCAAAGCGACGATTTCCGTCACATGGTTTAAAGGAAACGACGCTGGTTTCCGTTCGGCCAACGGCTCCTCATCCATGTCCGGGCCATAGTAGACAAACTCACTCCAAGGGAAAGCTTCTCTCAAGAAGCTTCCACTTGAAAATTGGGATACTCCTCCAATCCCCAAGACGTGGAAGCCCATTCTTCGGTATCCGTCTATAACGTTGTTACCTTGGAAGAGAATCCCACAGCCTTTGCGTGTGTCACGACTTGGTCCGGTTGTGATGCGCCAAGGCTGTCTGACGATCTCATTGTAGTAAGGTACCAGTGGCAAGCTTATTGAGGGCAGATGTCCTAGAAACATCGCCGCATGCGCTGCGGGTGTATAGGTCGAAAGCGTCCAGGCTCTCATCAACGGGCCCACCTGGTTGAGATTTGGTGTTTTTGCAAGAGTCCCCGAGTCATACCGGCAGCTGTCAAAAACGACCAAAACGCCGTTGAGTCCGGAAAGGTCATTGAAATTGGTTAGTCCTCTGGTGTCCATCTGAAACTCTCCCTTCGTAAATTAACGGACGAATCCGTGCCGAATCAGCAGGTCTAGAATCTGGTGTGCGTTTTCTTCGGGGGTATGAGTCGTCGTGTCTAGCCTGAGTTCAGGATGAAGCGGCGGTTCGTAGGGATCGTCAATCCCGGTGAAGTCCTTGATTTCACCCCGCCGCGCTTTAGCGTACATCCCCTTGGTGTCGCGTGCCTCACATACCTCAAGCGGGGTATCCATAAACACCTCAACGAAGTTGTCTTTGCCCACCATATTTCGCACCTCGTCGCGTGTGACACGATAGGGGCTGATGACCGCGCAGACCGTCGTGCCGCGGTGGCGCAGGATCTCCGCGGCCACAAAGCCAATGCGCCGGATGTTGATGTCGC
>PFXB01000064.1:221-13808 GCA_002791435.1 candidate division WWE3 bacterium CG_4_9_14_3_um_filter_43_9 | reverse complement strand
GAGCATCGTCACCTGGCGGCCGTGCTCCAGCAGCAGTTGGGTCAGCACTTCGGCCGTGGTGGACTTGCCGGAGCCGCTTAAACCCGTAAACCAGATGCACACCCCCTGCTTGTGGCGCGGCGGATAGGCTTCGGTCAGAATCTCAGCTATTTCCGGCCGAGTAAACCAGGCCGGCAATTGTCGCCCGGCATTGAGGTAATCCTCGCGCACCTGAGTGCCGGAGATGTCGGCCGTGCGAGTCTGCGGCGAAATCTTTGAGATCTCTTCGTAGCGGCCCTCCTCGGGCAGGTAGACCAGTTGGCGAAACGGGACCATCTTCACGCCCAACTCGTTCGAGTACCTGCTGACGAGTTCTTGGGCGTCGTAGGGGCCATAGAACGGTTTGCCCGTGGAATCGTTACCGGGGCCGGCGTGATCGCGCCCCACGATCAGGTGGTTGGCGCCGTAGTTGTGGCGGATGATGGCGTGCCAGACTGCCTCGCGTGGGCCGGCCAGCCGCATGGCCAGCGGCAGCAGCGAGAGCAGGATGCGGTCGGGATCGTAGTAGCGTTCGGCCAACGCCTTATAGGTGCGCACACGGGTGAAGTGGTCCACGTCGCCGGGCTTGGTCAGGCCCACCACTGGGTGCAGCAACAGCACGCCGTCTACTTCCTGAACGGCCCGCTTAGTCAGCTCCTCGTGGACGCGGTGTAGCGGGTTGCGGGTCTGGAAGGCTACGACGTTCGAGCGGCCGAAAGTCTCCAGCCGGACCCGCGTCTGCGCGGGGGTGAGACGCAACATCTGGAAGTCGTAGTGCTGTGGCAGTTGCAAGACTTGCAGGTGGCCGGAGATGTTGAGCCGGCCCCAACGGTGCATCTCGGCCACGAGCGGATGGCGCAGGTCCAGCGTGCCGAAGACTTTCTGCGCCACCTCGACTCGGTTCCACTCATAGATTTCCTCGACGGTCATCACAGCCAGGAGCTCGTTCTTGGTGTTGCACAACGCCACATCTTGATCAAGGCTGATCGTCGTGTTCTGTTCCACGGGCAGCGTCACCGGGATGGGGAACAGATGCCCGTCGGCCAGGCGCATCTCATCCAGCACGCGTTGGTGGTCCGCCTGGCCCATGAAGCGGTCCAGGGGCGAGAACGCCCCGGTGGCCAACAGTTCCAGGTCGCAGGCGACCCGCTCAGAAACCTGGATCGAGGGCAACCGGCTGGCATACGTCTTGATCTCGACCAACGCCTCGGCCGGCGCCAGCAGGTCGACCAGCTTCCCGCCGTAAGGGGCGATCAAGTTCACCTTCTTACTTTCAGTCAAGATCTCCATAATCCCTCCTTTCTTGGTTAGCCAGTTAATAGATGGCTGTCTATTAAGCGGCGTTTTTAAAGTGCAAAAAACGAAAAAAGACCCAATCCTTAAATTTGAAGGACGGGTCTTTGAAAATGACTCGCGGTACCACCTTACTTTAGGTTTTAATCCAAAAAACACCCCTTAAGATAAAGGAGTGTCCTGCTTTAAGATTAAAACCTCTCTTGTTTGAGTGCTTGGCATAACGCAGTGACACTCTAGCGTATGGGTTACGGACGCTGCCGTCCGCCGTTTTGAGGCGGAAGCTCCGGAGGGTATTTCGAAACTTTTTGTGCTACAGATTTGCACCGCCATCTGTTCTCTGATTAAGTTTACCAAAAAGTTTCTACTTTTTCTCTTTCGTCGCTTTTAGAAGATTGTGATTATATCTTTATCAAAATTTTGGATATTTGTCAAATTTTACATATCATTAAAAATACTTCCGCTGTGTTTTAGTTTTAATTTTTGCGCCTTAAGCTTTATACCATTAGGTTTAGCTAAACTCCCGAGAAAGTATATGATATAATTCTGACTATGGTTTCAAGAAGAAGTTTTCGCAAAAACAGGTTCAGATTAAAAAGATTTTTTCAAAGCCTTTTGCCTGGGAAAATATCGGGTTATGCCCGTTATTATACAAGACGCAAGCGTAAGAACGTTTCCAAACTAATTTATACTTTAGCCCGTCTGTTTTTCGTTCTTTTTATTTTGGGAATACTCTCTTTTGCCGGAATAGTCATCTGGTATTCAAAAGAGATTCCCTCACCTTACAAGCTTACCAATCGCGAAATTGCCCAATCTACCAGAATTTATGACCGCAACAACAAATTACTCTACGAAATCTATGGCGACGAAAATCGGAGTTTAGTCAATTTGGGGGACGTTTCGCAGTATATGATTAATGCCACTCTGGCCGCCGAGGACCCGACTTTTTATAAACACCAAGGGATTGATATTAAAGGGATTGCCCGCTCCTTTTTTAAAAATTTAACCAATCAAGGATTATATGGAGGCTCAACCATCACCCAGCAGCTGGTTAAAAACACTCTTTTGACTCCTGAGCGAACGATTACCCGCAAAATAAAAGAGCTTATCTTAACCATTCAGATAGAGAGAAGATACAACAAAGATGAGATTCTGCAGATGTATTTAAATGAAGTTCCTTATGGTGGTCAATCTTACGGGGTTAAAGCCGCGGCTAACACTTATTTTGGAAAAGAGCCTAAAGATTTATCTTTAGTCGAAGCTGCTCTTTTGGCGGGTTTGACCCAAAGCCCGAGCTATTATTCACCCTTTGGTGCATATCCTGAAAATGCCAAAGGAAGACAGGAATACGTTCTCTATCTGATGCAAAAACACGGTTTTATAACTCAAGAACAAGTTGATACGGCTAGAAAAGAAGAATTAAAATATGCGCCCCAAATTAAAAACATTCTGGCTCCTCATTTTGTGATGTATGTTAAATCGATTTTAACAGAAAAATACGGCGATAAAATGGCTGAACAGGGAGGATTAAAAGTAACCACGACTCTTGATTACAATATGCAGCTGGTAGCAGAGGAAGAAGCTAAATTTAACCATGACCGCTTGGATAGTCAAAATGCTAACGCGCAAAACTCCGCTTTAGTGGCTATTGATCCGAGAACTGGCGAGATTTTAACGATGCTAGGTTCGATTGACTATTTTGATACCGCCAACGACGGCAATGTTAACGTCACTTTATCGGAAAGGCAGCCAGGGTCTTCAATTAAACCGATCACTTATGTAACTGCTTTTACCAAAGGCTATACTGCCGCCACATTTGTTTCTGACATTCAAACCACCTGGCCTTCAGGCGGCGGACCTTATACCCCTCAAGAATCAGATGGCCGTTTTTGGGGACCGCTTTTGGTGCGTGACGCTTTGGCCAATTCCCGCAATGTTCCGGCTGTCAAGATGTTGCAGTTAGTCGGAATTCCGGAGATGCTTAAAATGGCTCATAATATGGGAATTACCACTTTAAATGAGCCTGAGAAATATGGATTGGCCTTAACTTTAGGCGGAGGCGAAGTTAAACTTTTGGATTTAACCTCGGCTTTCGGGGTTTTCGCCGCCAGCGGAGTCAGGCACTCTCCGACGGCTATCCTCAAGGTTGAGGACTCTAAGGGCAAAATTTTGGAAGAATTCAAGCCATCTCAAGACGAACGGGTCTTTGATGAAAAATATGCCTATCTTATTTCTAATATTTTATCCGATAATGTGGCCCGCTCCCGTCTTTTTGGATTCGGTTCTCTCTTACAAATACGTGACTGGAAAGTGGCGGTCAAAACCGGAACGACCAACGATAACAAAGATGCCTGGACTGTGGGTTATGCTCCGAATTTAGTAACCGGCGTTTGGACAGGCAACAATAATAATGATCCTATGAACGGAATTCAGGGATCAACCGGAGCTACTCCTCTGTGGCATTATTTTATGGAAAGAGTGTTGGATGGAAAAGATCGCGGTGAGTTTAAAAAACCGGAAAACGACTTTATTTCGCTTGAAATTGATGCCCTTTCGGGCAAACTAGTGGGAGATGGGACTGACAAGAGGAAGTGGGAGATCTTCATTAAAGGAACACAACCCACAGAAAAGGATGATTTTCATGTTAAAGTCGAAGTTTGTAAGGGAACCGATTTTTTGGCAACCGATTATCATAAACAATTGGGTTTGACCGAAACTAAAACTTACACCTATCTTAAGGAAATAAATGATTCCTGGCAACCATATACCGACGGTTGGATACAGGCCGTAGGAGGCTTCCAAAAACCTCCAACCGAGCATTGTCAGACTTATGAGGTGGGAAGAGATGGTCCTTCAGTTACTATTAAAAGCCCCCAAAACGGAGCAGTATTGGCTTCAGAGTTTACCGCCGATGTTGAGGCGACATCCCCGGTGGCCATCACCAAAGTGGATTTCTTTTGGGATAATACACTCTACAAGACTTTGGAAACATCACCTTTTCAAGTAAATTTTAAGCTGTCAGCGCAAGTTTCAGGAGAGCACACCATGACGGTCAGAGCCAAAGATGTCAACGGCAAGACGGGAGAAGCGTCAAGTAAAATAACTATTGTATCTGCGAATTCAGATGAAAAACAGTCAACACCATCTGCCCAGTAGATTGTTTAATTTTTAATCTCCGATTCGGAAAGTCTGAATGACGTGACCAGTAGTCAAAAGTTGACAAGTCAGAAGTCAGTTGCCAGATGCCAGTTGCTTTTTGATCAGATGTATTTGGCAAAACCTTTTTTTTCAAGCAACTCCACCAATTTCTTGACTTTAGGAACATCTTCCTTTTTGACAACGATCAAAGCATCGTTCATATTAACCAGAATATAGCCGCTTAATCCCACCGTTGTCACGATTTTATTAGACTCATAATTGAAAATAAGGCAATCCTGTGAATCGAGGCTTAAAACTTCTCCCCGACTGACATTAGCTTGAGGTGAATCCTGCAGGGCTTCTTTGAGCGCATACAGAGTTCCCGGATCAGACCAACCTAAATCGGGAGTTAACACAATCGCTTCCTTGGCTTCGCTTTTCAATTTTTCAATAATAGCGTTGTCAAGGGAAATTGATTGCATGGTCGGATAGATCTTCTTTAAAATACGATATTCTTTATTGGTTCCTATCAGTTCTTCAATCTTTTTTAATTTTTGATACATTTGAGGAGCATATTTATGATAAAGAGAAATAGTAAAATCCAGATCCAAAACCCAATAGCCCAAATTCCAGATCCATTTTCGCGAGGCAAACATCTTTTTACATTCTTCTAAAGGCGGACGATAAATCCACCCCTTATATTCGTACATATCTTTTTTAAGCTTCTTCCCCACCTGAATCCAGCCTAAATTCGGTTCCACATATCTGGCTTTGTTGCCGATGAATACAATTCGTTTGGGATTTCTTCTTACCAGCTTTTCACCTGTTTTTAAGGCTTTGATAAATTCGGTCACATTTTTCATCAAATGATCGGAAAAAATGATAGCAACCGGTCCTTTTCCTCCAGTTTTTTTAAGATGCATCAAATTGTAGCCTAACGCTGGCGCAACATCCCTTTTAGCTGGTTCGGCGATAATATTATGGGTTGGTATTTCAGGGATTTGTTCTTTGACAATCGCGACATACTTTTCATTGGTGCTAATATAGATATTTTCAAAACTAAATGTTGGCGCAACACGATCAACTGTAAGCTGCAGGGTTGATTTACCGTTGAATACTTTTTCAAATTGTTTGGGGGTGTTTTTTCTGGAAAGCGGCCACAGTCTGGTGCCTGCTCCGCCTGCAAAAATGAGTACATGCATAGGAAATCCTTTCTGTGATACAAAAGATTATTTACCGACTTCTGATGAGAGCTGAGAATGAGTTGGCTAAGATTTTTTTGATGCTGCCTATCTGAGGTTCGACTTCTTTTCCGGTTAAGGTTTTTTTGTCTGATCCAAAAGCGAATCTTAAAGCTACAGATTTTTTATTTTTACCCAGTTTGGGATTTATAAAAACGTCAAAAACATCGATCGATTTTAGTGTTTTAAGATTTAAGCCTTTAATCTTTACCAGGATTTCGTCAATCAAAATTTCAGAATCGATAATAAACGATAAATCATAGTTTAAAAAAGGATATTTTGGCAAGGGAAGATAGGGTTTTTTCCCAGGAGATAGTCTTTGCAATGTTTTAAGATCAAGTTTAAAAAGAGAGACATTGCCATTCAGACAAAAGTTGGCCGCGACTTTTTTATCTAGATTACCCAAAACTCCAATTTCTTGACCACGCATTCTTATAAAAGACCACTCCCCTGTCATAAAAGGAGCCTTGGGTTTATCTCCAGTTGTATAGGTTGGCTCCCGCAGTCCTAATTCGGTAAACAAAGCGGATAAAATTCCCTTGGCTTTTAAAAATGAATTTTTATAATCGTTCGAGAAGACCACGGTCCGCCAGCTGGCGGACGTGGATGAATCGAATGATTTCGAACTCGCCGCCCCGCCCCCGCCTGACGGCGAGACAGGGATTCGGCGGGGAGGATACCACGGCGCAAGGAGTGGTAGTTCATTCTGTGAATAGATGCCGCCAGCCACCTCTTTAACTTCTAGGGGCAAGATATTTTTGGCTTGATGATTGATTGCCTTTCCGACTTCAAACAACGAAAATTCAGCGAAATACTTGGAATTCAAAGCTATTTTGTCGACAAGCGCCGGAAGAAGATTATTTCTGACCAGCGACAGTTCCGGCGAGAGAGGATTTTTCAGTTTTAGCAAAGCATCACTCTTCATCAGACATTTTTTCCAAAGTTTCGGATCGACAAAAGAATAAGTATATATTTCAGACAGAGAAAGTCTCAACAAGATATTTTTAATTTTTCTTTCAAAGATTGTCTCGGCATTTTGTTTCGGCGGCTTTAAAGTTCTTGGCGGAAGAGAAGGTTTAATTTGATCATATCCATAAATGCGGGCAATTTCTTCCAGAAGATCAGCCTCAATTGTTAGATCACGCCTATAAGTTGGAATGGTGATCTTCCAAATCTCGGCATCTTTCGTAATTTGCAGATTTAGAGAGTTAAAAATTTTTTCGATCTTCCCGAAGACGAGATTGATACCTAGCTTCTCTGATACTTTTTGAGGGCAAAAAATAATCGTCTTTTGTTTTTCGGGTTTAGGGTAGAAATCAAAAATCTCCGATGCCGGCTTTCCGCAAGCGTAATGGCGGTACATTTCGATAGCTTTTAAAAGGGCAGTTAAAGTCTTTTCTGGATCTTGTCCCTTTTCGAATCGCGTCGAAGCTTCTGTTCGCAACCCCAAATGCAAACTGGTGTATCTGTTGTTGAAATGATTGAAATTGGCTGATTCCAAGACGATAGTTTTGGTAGTTTTTGAAATTTCTGTATTACTTCCACCCATGATACCGGCAATACCAATAGGTTTGACAGAATCGGCAATTAAAAGCATTTTGGGATCAAGCTGGCGTTCAACACCATCTAAAGTGTTTATTTTTTCACGGGGAAGAGCGGTTCTGACGATGATTTTCTTTTCATCCGACAACTTGTCGTAGTCGAAAGCATGTAAAGGCTGTCCCCACTCAAGCATAATATAATTGGTTATATCGACAAGATTTCCCAACGGTCGAATTCCTGAAAGTCGCAATCTCTTTTGGATGTCGGTTGGAGACGGACCTATTTTAAGATTGGTAATCACCACCGCCGTATAACGAGGACAAAGATCAGAATTGACAACCTCAATCTTGAGTGGCAGACTCACTGCATTTTGATCCACGTCTTTTCCAATCTGCGGCGGCTTAAATTTTGAGTCGGTAATGGCGGCAATTTCTCTGGCGATCCCGATTAAAGAAAAACAGTCCGGTCTATGAGTCAAGGCTTTATTTTCAATTTCGAAAAGAATCTCATCCTCTATTTTTTCGGTTCTTTCGACTTCGGCTAAAGAGACAGAAAGTCTTTCGGCTAATTTTTCAGATGATGTTTTTATTTCAACAAAATCCTGAATCCAAGAAAGTAAAATTTTCATATTAGTTTATCGTCACTAAGCTGGCTTTATCATTAAAACTGTTCCAAAAACCTTAAATTACCGGAATGAAACAATCTGATATCTTCTATCGCAAAACGCAGCATCACCAACCTATCGAGCCCCATGCCCCATGCAAAACCGGAATACTTTTCCGGGTTTACCCCGCCCATTTTAAGAACATTCGGATGGATGGGGCCGCAGGGAATCAATTCCAACCAGCCTGAGTGTCCGCAGGTTGCGCAACCCCTGCCTTTACAGATTACACAGCTTATCAAAAATTCCAATCCTGGTTCGACAAACGGAAAATAGGAAGGCTGAATTTTGTATTTTAGTTTTTGCTGAAAGAAGGCTTCCAAAAAAGAAAGGAGCGTTCCCAAAAGGTCAGCCAGGCTTATATTCTGATCGACATAGACCCCTTCAATCTGATAAAAAGTGTGTTCGTGACGGGCGTCAGTAGCCTCATGTCTGAAACAGCGTCCTGGAACTATAGCTCTGATGGGGGGTTTTACACTTTTCAAAATTCGGTTTTGCATGGCTGAAGTATGGGTGATGGGAATGAAATTATCTTCGGTCCAAAAAGTATCCCACATGTCACGTGCGGGATGTCCTTGAGGAATATTGAGAGTTTCAAAAACATGGAAATCGTCATCAATCTCGAAAGGTTCGACGATCTCAAACCCCATTTTCTCAAAAATATCCTCCGCCTCATAACACACTTGCGTTATAGGGTGCAGATGGCCATAGATAGGTTTTTCTCCAGGCAGAGTAGGATCAAAAAAAGATTTTACATTTGAAGACGCAAATGCTTTTTCTTTTTCTTGAAAAAGAGTAAGAAGCTTATTCTTAGTTTGATTTATTTTCGGACCCAGGATTTTTCTTTCATTTATAGAAAGCGAGGGAATGAGTTTAATAAGTTGAGTTAATTTACCTTTTTTCCGACCTAAAAAATAAGCCTTAATCTTTTGCAATGCGTCAAGATCAGAGCACTGTTTCAGTTCGCTGGCAACTTTATCCTCAATACTTTTTAACTGTGAGGCAAGATTTTGATCCAAGCCCATTCTCCTTAAAAATTTAGGTTTGCGTCAAGCGTTAAAAAGCCAATGGAAAAAGGGTGAGAGTAAAATTAAGATGAACCTTATGATCACAAAACCGACGATAACAAAGATTAAGGGGAGAAGGTATTTTAGGGTAAATACTTTTTGAAAAACACTAATAATATCGGGGTCCTTTTTAAATTCGACCGCGCCAAAGATTAATAACGTAATTCCGACTACCCAAAGAATACTTTCAAGAAAAGACATGATGGTATTTTCGCTTATTTTGCGAGCGTAATACCACGGGACTCAAGCCCGTGGATATCAACGAAATTGCTCGAAAGCAATTTAAAGCCAAAATTCCTCGCGAAGCTCGTCCCGCCATGGGCGGGGCGAGTAAAAGAAGAACCACAGACCTCAAGTTCGTGGAGCTTCATTTCTTGATCTCTTGGACTATTTTGGCAAAAACTACTGGATTTTGAATTGCTATTTCAGCTAGTATTTTACGGTTAATCTCGACTTTTTTCGTTTTTTGCAATTTAATAAATTGAGAATAACTCAATCCAAGTTCTTTAAGCGCCGCCGAAAGCCGTACAATCCAAAGTCTCCTAAAAGTTCTCTTTTTCTCTTTCCTTCCTCGATAGGCATGCGCACCGGCTTTTAATAACGTTTCTTTGACGCTGCGTAAAATTTTCTTATGTCTGCCCTGAAACCCCTTGGCTCTTTTGAGAAGTTTTTTATGCTTTTTGGTGGCGTAAACTGAACTTTTGACTCTGGTCATTTTTCCCCGATTAGTCTTTTTTATTGATTAATCTCAACGATAAGGCATTAAACGCTTAACTTTTTTAAGATCGCTTTTAAGAACCTCAACAAAACCTTTCTTCCGCCTTTTCGTTTTAGATGACTGTTTTGATTTAAGGTGAGAAGTTTTTGAGTGAAGTCTGAAAATTCTTCCGCTTCCGGTTATTTTAAACCTTTTAGCTACTATTTTTTTAGTTTTTAATTTAGGCATCTTTATTTTTTTCCTTTTTCAAGAGTTAAAATCACGATTAAATTCCGTCCTTCAAATTTAGGTTCGCGTTCGAAGTTAACCGCATGGTCGAGATTTTGCACAACTTTGTTAATAAGAGCAAAACCTATATCTTTATGAGCCAGTTCTCTCCCCCGAAATGCAACTACGATTTTGATGCGGAACATCTTTCCCAAAAATTCATTGATGCGTTGAATTTTTTGATCAAGATCACCGCGAAAAATGTTAGGTCGAATTCTGATTTCTTTAATTTCTACTTCTTTTTGTTTCTTTTTAGACTCTTTTAATTTACGCTGCTGTTCATATTTAAATTTATCATAAGGATAGATTCTACACACCGGCGGCTTGGCTTGAGGTGCAATCTCAATCAAGTCCATTCCCTCAACCTCAGCTTTGTTTAAAGCCTCATTTAACACAACGATTCCGATTTGGCTGCCATCGAAATCGATAAGCCTCACTTTTTCGGCTTTAATCTGATAATTTATCCTCGTGAATATTCGACTTTTGTCCAATTGATGAGTGTAAACTGTTTTAATCCTTTGCTTTGATTTCCTGTATCATAACAAAAAAAACAGATGTGGTCAATGTAATTTTTAAGCAATGGCCAGCAGGTTTAAGCTCAGAGATCGATGGTTTTCTTATCGATTTTTTCTCTTATCACCTGAACAAACTTTTGAAACGGCATTAAACCCAGGTCTTGGCCGGTTCTGAGTCTGACCGCCAGACCTTTCTTTTTTTGTTCCCGATCTCCAACGATTAACATGTATGGAATTTTTTGCAATTGCGCGTCGCGAATTTTGGATTGCATTTTTTCATTCCGAGCGTCAACAGTCACACGGATATCATCTTTCATTAAAAACTCGGCCACAGAGTTGGCATATTTTACGTGTCTTTCCGCAATCGGAATCACGACCGCTTGTATTGGTGAAAGCCAAACCGGGAAAGCGCCGGCATATTTTTCGATCAAAAAAGCCATAGTACGCTCAAAAGCGCCAATTGAAGAGCGGTGAATGACAATTGGTTCTTGTTCTTGTCCATCACCATCAATGTATCTTAGGGCAAAACGTTTGGGCATGACAAAATCGTACTGGACCGTAAAGGCCGTTTCCTCGGCCCCGTTAAATTTTCGGACTTGAATGTCAATTTTTGGACCGTAAAATGCAGCTTCCCCGCTGGCTTCAAAAAAGGGAGCATCTGATTCATGCAGAACTTCGCGCAAGATGCTTTCGGCCTTATCCCAAGCAGCGTCATCTTTATAATACTTTTTCTTATCGGCCCTATCTCCTAGTGATAAGCGATATCGGTAATCTACGCCCTTGATGAGTCCCAAAACGCGGTTCATATAATCAATAAGTTCCAAGACCTTTTTGATTTCGCTTTTAACTTTGTTTGCCTCAACAAAAATATGAGCATCGGCCAGACAAAACATTCGTACCCGCATCAAACCTGAAAGCTCTCCGCTTTTTTCATATCGGAATTGTGGAGCAAGTTCGGCATAGCGCAGCGGTAATTCTCGGTAACTATGAGGTCGTGATTTATAGAGCATAAAATGGTGAGGACAGGTCATTGGACGAAGAATAAGCTCATCGTCATCAACTTTCATAACTGGATACATTGTGTTTTTGTAATACGGATAGTGCCCAGAAGTTTTATAGAGCGCGGTTTTAGCCAACGGCGGAGTTATCACATGCTGATAGCCACGCTTCAGCTCTTCATCAATCACAAAGCGCTCCAACTCGCGTCGGATCGTAGCACCTTTAGAGGTGAGCATCGGTAGTCCTTTACCTACGAGATCGGAAAAAGTAAATAAGTCCAAGTCCACTCCCAATTTGCGGTGGTCGCGTTTTTTAGCCTCTTTCTGCACCCAGAGGAAATGCTCTAGCTGTTCTTTGTTTTCAAAGGCTGTGCCATAAATTCTGGTCAGCATTTTATTTTTTTCGTCACCATGCCAGTAGGCGCCGGCAACCGAAAGCAACTTGAAAGCCTTGATTTCGCCGGTTGAGGCAAGGTGGGGGCCGGAGCAGAGGTCAACCATGGAGTTTTTTGCTCCTGGTTTTCCGGTCCAGTAGACAGTGATCTTTTCACCTTTCTTTGTGATTTCGTCAATCCACCCGAGTTTGTAAGGATTTCCTTTAAATAGTTTACGGGCTTCATTCTCAGAAATTTCCTTTTTAATGATGGGAAGATCAAGATCGATTAAAATTTGCATCCTCTTTTCGATTTTGGGGAAATCCTCCTCAGTCATAGTCACTGCCTGGACTCCGGCAGGTGAGCTGTCAAAATCGTTATAGAATCCTTCATCCGTGGCGGGTCCCATGGCCAGTAGTACTTGCGGATAAAGTTCTTTGACGGCTTGATGCATAACATGTTCAGCACTATGGCGCAGCGCCCAAAGATGTTCTTTTTTCTTGTCAGACATGATGTTCTCCTTCTTGGTCATTAAAAAAACCTCGCTTCTTGACAGAGACGAGGTTTTCGCGGTTCCACTCTGATTACCCACCGAATCGGCGGGTCACTTGTACCCCTAAATCAACCGGGGTTACGGCGTCAAAGCTTCATAAGCTGGTTTTTGAAGTTAGTTTTTCCTGAGAGAGATTTTCAGCTCTTAGATCTCCCCTCGCTGGCAGGTCCGGCTAACTTTGGTAACTTATGTGATAACGCTTTAACTTTCTTTGTATTGATTATATGTTATCTTGTCAAGGCACGCAAGCCAATAAACTCTCATGGGTGGTAGAGGATTCGAACCTCTGACCTCTTCAATGTCACTGAAGCGCTCTTAAACCAACTGAGCTAACCACCCTTTTGGCTACTAGCTACCGGCTGTTGGCAACTGGCAAAATTCATTTACAAAGAGTTTTGATGAATGCTGCTAGTTTACGGGATAAGACCGTTGCTTTTTCTAAAATATTATTAAATTCTTTATCTTTAATCAATCCCTGATCTTTAGCAAAGTCGAAACCAGCGACCAACTCATTAAGTGAACCCAGTGAAATTCTCAAAAACTTAGCGAATTCTTTGTCAGAATTTTTATCTGAGCCCTCAGCGATATTCAAAATAATTGAGAGAGCCGTTCGGTTGATCTGTGTTGTAAGTTCAAATCTTTGATTTAGAGGGAAATTGACAGTAATGTTGAATACGTTATTAATGAATTGTTTTGCTTCTTGATAGATTGTAAAGTTGCGAAATCTAAAAGCCATTATTCTTATTATTCCCCTTGGATGTTAATTCTTGCTATTAAAAGCTAGAGGCTAGTTG
The DNA here is from genome assembly GCA_002791435.1 of candidate division WWE3 bacterium CG_4_9_14_3_um_filter_43_9. GTDB lineage: Bacteria > Patescibacteriota > CPR3 > CPR3. The sequence continues at coordinate 629 of PFXB01000064.1, read as the reverse complement.
CCAGAAGCCAGTTTTTTAAGCTTTTCGAGCGTCTTTTCCCGTTGCAAACTATATTTAATATAGACTTTTTGTTCCGGTTTCTCAAGCTCGGCTCTTATTTTTTGGTCTGCAACGGAATGGACGACAGCCTCAATCTCGGGCTCGGTAACTTCAATTTTTTCCAAAGCGGTTACTTCTGCAAGAGCAAATTCCAGCTTAACTCTCTTTTCTGCGACAGGTTTCCATTTTTCTTTGAGTTTTTCTTCGGTTTCATTTTTTTCTTTCAGATAATCCTGCAGTTTTATTTTCAGAGGAACCAGCTGAGTTTCAAGACCTTTCATCATGGAGACAAGCTCATGTTCGATTAAAACATCCGGAAGGTCGATGGCGGTCATTTTGACAAGCTCATCTAAAATTGCATTTTCAAAA
>PFXB01000064.1:0-147 GCA_002791435.1 candidate division WWE3 bacterium CG_4_9_14_3_um_filter_43_9 | reverse complement strand
GACGCCAACTTCCCGCATAAACTCATCAAATGTTAATTTTTTATCTTGGAGGGCTTTATTTTCGGCTTCGGATAAAGTTTTGGCTACTTCAATCTGAGAGGTTTTCTGCTGGCCTGTTTTTGTCTTTTTCCAATTTTCAAAAGTATC
>PFXB01000134.1:4481-5411 GCA_002791435.1 candidate division WWE3 bacterium CG_4_9_14_3_um_filter_43_9 | reverse complement strand
AAATAATTTGCTACACTTATGTAGGGCAGTATTTAATCCTTAGCATAGGAGAAACTGCCCATGTATGCCTATCTTTTTAAACATCCCCATCTATTCCCTTCAATCTTGGGGATTACGTTTTCTCAATTTAAAGTTCTGGTGCCCCGGTTTTCCCATGCTTTGCACCAAGCTGAAAATGAGGCTGCATACCGCAAGAAACGCTGTCGTGCTCCGGGAGCTGGTCGTAAACCATCAATCTTTATCTCTGATGCCGCCAAGCTCTTTTTCATCCTCTTTTACTACAAGGTATATCCCACCTATCGTCTCGCCCAAGTGTTGTTTCGCCTAGATATCCATCAACTGTATTTTTGGAAAGAATTTTTAGAACCGGTTCTTTTTGAAACGTTGGGATATCAGCTTAATCTTCCCAAAGTAAAAGCAAGATGCCTTGATAAAGTCCTTGAGATCTGTCCTGCACTATCCGAATTCATTGTCGATGCCACTGAAAGACAGATTCGACGGCCAAAAGATAATGTCAAGCAGGAATTCTACTACTCAGGTAAATCCAAATGCCATAGTGTCAAAAATCATATCTTGGTTCATCCTCGAAACCACAGGATTCTGTCAGTATCCCAAACCGTAGAGGGGAAACGTCATGATAAAACGCTCCTTGAAGACGACCCCATTCTTACTCTCGTCCCTCCGCATGCCACATCGGTAGCTGATACTGGTTACCTTGGGATGGATAAAACGGCACCCTGGATCAAGTTTGTCATACCCAGAAAGAAACCACCCGGAGGTGAATTAACATCTGAAGACAAAGCCAATAACCGACAAATTTCCGCAATCCGGGTAAGGGCCGAGCATCCTTTTGCCTACCTGAAACACTTTAATGTGCTAAAACAAACCTTTCGTAATACGATTAACAAAGCCCATACCCCGTTTGTCACT
>PFXB01000134.1:332-4330 GCA_002791435.1 candidate division WWE3 bacterium CG_4_9_14_3_um_filter_43_9 | reverse complement strand
TATACCAAAAATGAGACATTTGAGACAGTATAAAAAGGGTATCTCATTTCCTATAATATCTCATAACAATACAATATAATAAATAATTGAGATATTTTGATATAGTTATTTTTATGTATAATAGTTTTATGGAAAAATTCAAATTCTCAGTTACACACAAAGACGATTCAATGGTAGAGCTTGTGAGAAAAACTGACCATAAAACATTAGCCATCTGGACAGTTGATTGTGTCGAGCGTGTCATGCCTTACTTTGAGGAAAAATACCCAGAAGATCATCGCCCTCGAAACGCTATCGAAGCACTCCAGGCATGGATAAATACAGGGGTGTTTAAGATGGATGATATACGCAAGGCTTCACTTGCATCTCATGCTGCTGCACGTGAAGTAGGAGAGGATAATGCGGCTCGCTCTACTGCCCGTGCCGCAGGTCAAGCGGTGGCAACTGCACATGTTCCAACTCATTCTATTGGTGCTGCAAATTATACCTTACAGGCAATACACCGAGCCAGCAACATCTCTGATGCCGATGCTGCCGTAGCCAAAGAACGAGATTGGCAATACAACCATTTACTCAAATTAGGAGAAATAGTTTAAACTGTTTATAGCTCAATCTTATTTCCTTTATCATCTACTAAGGATATAATTGAAAGCCGTTTCAACGCTACAGAATAAATCACAGCTGAACTTTAGAGTTTTTTAATATTATAACTGTCTCTTTAATTCATCCTCCAGGGCGCGGGGAAAATCACTGATAATCGTTTGCTGATTAGAAGGAAGAAAAACAGCCAATTCACTGCGGAAATTAACCTTTTTAGCGTCAGCTATAATCATTTCTTTAACTGCTGCCAGCCGTTTCTTTTGTGTTGTATTTACCATTCCCTTCCGTAATAAAAAATAGAGGTCATAAAAATCTCTGACTTTCTTCCGCTCAAGAAGCGCACCAAAAATTTTTTCGTTGACAAGCTTTTCTTGGGACAAATGCAAAAGATTGTATGTCGGTATAAAATCATTGGCAATGATATCAACTTCACCGCTTAAGGTTTTTCCCTTTCTTGATGAAATATTAATCGTGACGCCGACCGGTGGATAATCATATAACCGGAAACTGGCGTCGCCAAAATAACCTTCAGTGGTCACACCTGATTTTTTACTGAAGTCCACCTTAATCCCGATTTTTTCAATCGCCGCCAAAACACCGGTAAACACATTTTCGACATACGTTTTTTTCCGGTAATCTTCAACGCGAAATAAGGAAAAATCAAGGTCTTCGGAAAAACGTGGACTTCCGTAAATAAGCCGTAAGGCTGTACCTCCTTTAAAAAGCAATATATCAGTTTCCGGCAGCTTATACATTTCGGATAAAAAAAGATGCTGGAAATATTCACGGATAATGTTGGGAAAATCGGTTGTCTGATATTGAATGGCTAATTTTTTGATTGATTCTTTCAAAATCATTCCAGCGCCCTTTTAATGATACGAGTGAGATTATCGTTCTTAAAAAATCCGGTGTATTGCAACGCTTTGTCTTTATTTATTCTTTCTTTATCAAATCTTTGCAGTAACTCCTTTTTGGCTTTTGCTCTAAGGTACATACAATCAACAAAGGCTTTTTCCGGTTCAGCTATCAGATAGGTAAAACCATCCTGTTTTTCAAGAATATATCCGGTAAAAGCGTCCTGCTTTAGGCTATGATACGAAAATATTTTCCCTAAGGCCGTAAAACAACGGGTGGATTTGGTGGTTACTGACGTGATTTCATACACTGTTTCCGGAATAACCCGATGATACGAAAGGGCAAATTCCAGCGATACATAGGATGGTTCGTAAATCTTATTGGCTAAATATAAATCGGGCGGTAAAAGGCCGGGAAAGACATAAAGACCTCTTCTGACACGACGGATAAACATTTTTTGCACATAACGATGTACCAGAAAAGTAGCCGCCACTTTGGAAATACCAAACAGCCTTGTGATATCAAGAGGAGAAAACAGCAAAAGTTTCTTTTCCTTTAACTGCCGCTCAAAATTATTCCAATTCATTAATTTAGCCATATTACTAATTTACCAGAATGGAGATTAAAAGTCAAATGAGTAAAAAAGGCAAAAAAGCGGGTAAAAAACGGTGTACGGTCAAGATAAAAACAGTGGGGGCATTTGAAAAAGTCGTCAATCTTTCTGCGGCTTAACCGGAATGGTTTTTCCGATTGCGGGTCATATAAATTTTTCTTTCGTTGTGGATTATAATAATTACTCTTAACATTTATATCGCCAGAACGGCACGAAGGAAATCAAGGCTGACCTGGTGGAGTAGAAATTTAATCAATTAAATGCCACAACAGGCACAAAATCTCTATACAACGAAAACGCTTGTTGATAAATTAGATCCAAAAACTTTTCGCTTTCTTCAGTCTTGAAGCCTTTCCGCAATAGTAGCAATTTAACATTCGCGCGTATTCTTGCCTTGATAATATCATTATTCATCCAGTCAATGGATAAATCTCTTTTTATGGTTTTGACCAATTCTCTCACGAGCTCTTTCAGTTCGCCGTTCCCGTTGATAGATTTACGACCCGCTGATATAGCATCATAAAAAGCCATTTCTTCTTCCGATAGTCCCATATCCGCGCCCAATCCCTCAACCTTTTTAATTTCTTTTGCCAAATCAATCAACTTCTCAATGACTTTTGTGGAATTAATAATGTTGTTTTCATATTGCTCAATAATATCTTCTAACATATCGAGTAGAGATTTGTAACGAACCAAGTTCATTCTCATTTTTACCCTCAGTTCGTCGTTTAAAAGTTTGCGGAGCACGTCCACGGAAAGATTCTTATATTTCAAATTTTTAACTTCTTCTAAAAATTTTTCGTCAAAAATTGAAATATCCGGTTTGCCTTTGCCTTTCATGTCAAAAATATCAATCACACCTTCGGCGGAGATCGCCTTTGAAACCAGTTCTCTCACAACAGACTCAACATCAAAGCCAATCCCTTCAGGCCGGACAATTATTCGCTTGATAATTGCCCTCTTTACGGCTTGGAAAAATTCAACCTCATTCCGAATGGAGTTCGCTTCCATGTGAGGCATAACAAAAGCGAAAAGCTGGGACAATAATTCTGTCTCTTTAGCAAATCGCTTTTTCTTTTCATCATCGACCATTCCGCTTCTCTCGTTGGTAATAATCGTATTAACTGCTTTTTGGAACAATTGTGCTAGTTCCGCACCTTTTAGTTTTTTCCATTCCTTATATTCAACGCCTGTAAACATTGCCCGCACAATGTCATACTTTTCAACCATCTTGGCGACAATTTCTTCAATTGGCATCATCGCTTCCTTTTGAATATCAGAGCTATAAATAGAAAGCGCTTTTTTTAAGTCGTCAGCAACTCCAATATAATCAACGATAAGTCCGCCGGGTTTGTCCTTAAAAATTCTGTTGACGCGGGCAATCGCTTGCATCAAGGTATGATTTTTAAGTGGCTTATCAATGTACATGGTATGAAGCGAAGGAACATCAAACCCGGTGAGCCACATATCGCACACAATTACGAGTTTTAATGGATCGTCTGGATTCTTAAATTTCTTTTCTAACTCTTTTGTGTCTCTTCCTTGATGAAGTTCTGGAAAATCTTCTGGTTTTGAAATGACAACCGCTGCTTGCGGTGCGTCAGGAATCTTTGAAATAATTTTATACATCTCAACGGCTGTCTTTCTTGAAATTGTCACAATCATTCCCTTTCCTTCAAGTCCACGATTATTGAAGTGCTCAGTAATATCTTTTGCAACTTGCTCCAAACGATCTTTGGCACTCACGGCCTGCTCAAGTCGGACCCATTTCCGCTTATAAACTTCCTTCGCTTCAAACTCTATCTCGCCGGTCAAATCTTCAAACTCTTCATCAATAAATTGATTTGCCAAATGCAGAGGCACGAGCCGTCCTTCATAATAAATAGGTACCGTCGCGCCATCTTCAACGGCTTGGTTTATTTTGTATTCG
>PFXB01000134.1:0-298 GCA_002791435.1 candidate division WWE3 bacterium CG_4_9_14_3_um_filter_43_9 | reverse complement strand
GATTGTGCAAACTGATTGGCGTGCCGGTGATACCCATGAAAGAAGCATTGGGTAAAGCGACACGGACGTTTGCGGCAAACTTGGCATACTGCGAGCGATGAGCCTCATCCGCGACAACGATAATATTTTCTCGTTCGCTCAAAACTTCATATTCGGTGTCAAATTTTTGAATTGTGGTAAAAACCAGCTCGCCGGCTACACCACGCAATCTTTCCTTTAAATCCGCAACACTTTCCGCTTGCTTCGCGTTCGGGTAGCCGCTTCGTAAAAACGTTTTGTAAAATTGCCCGTCAAGGTC
>PFXB01000135.1:4997-5411 GCA_002791435.1 candidate division WWE3 bacterium CG_4_9_14_3_um_filter_43_9 | reverse complement strand
ATTAGTCGTTTTTGATGTTGATGGAGTTTTAATAGATACCAAAATTGGAGGTCTGAAAGATATATTAACTATATTAGGTAAAGGAGCCAAAGTAGAAAAGTTAGAAGAAGAATACCAAAAGAGAAAAAAATTTGGACCATGGGGATTAGACGAATTGGTACTTTTATATAAGGGTTTCAGCAAAATGCGGATGTCAAATATTGCCACAAAATATTGCGAACAGAATTTAATGAAGGGCGCAAGCGAGGCCATTGCCGAATTAAAATTAAATGATTTCTTGGTGGGAGCAATCAGCTCCGAAGCAGATTTTGTTGTGGATGTTTTAGCCCGGAATCTAAGTTTAGATTTTACCTGCGGAACGGTATTGGAATATACAAACGGAATCTGTACAGGAAAAATAATCGAAAAGGTAGA
>PFXB01000135.1:4585-4741 GCA_002791435.1 candidate division WWE3 bacterium CG_4_9_14_3_um_filter_43_9 | reverse complement strand
TGTGTGTCCATTTGGAATAGGTTTATCTAGGAGCTATCTTATAATTCCTAACTTTGGGGTCATTTTAAGCCTACGTCATCCCGAGTCCGCCAGCTGGCGGATCGAGGGATCCCTTCGGGTTTTTTCATTCCCCGAGGGATTCCTCCCGCCGAATCG
>PFXB01000135.1:0-4556 GCA_002791435.1 candidate division WWE3 bacterium CG_4_9_14_3_um_filter_43_9 | reverse complement strand
ATTTATGAGATGAGTTCTAAAGATTGTCTTAAGATATCACTTTTGATATACTGTTTTTGGAGATATATTTTCTATGCCCAAAAAGACATCCAGCTTCAACCCAACCTCGCCAAAAACATTGGTCGGTACTAAATATCTGCAAAAGAAACTGCTTGACGAATTGGCTTCAGCCGTCTCAGAAAGAAATAAACTGGAGGCCGTTTTGCAAACTATGGATAATGGTGTTTACGGGGTTGACTGGGATGGGAAGCTTTCGCTTTTTAGCAAATCAGCCGAAGAAATCACTGGTTGGAAGAAAGAAGAAGTTTTAGGTCATTATTGCCAGGATATTTTGAAGGTTAGAGGACAGAAGGGAGAAAGCGTTTGTGAACAATGTCCTTTGGCTCAATCTTTCGTAACCGGAGAAACAGTGTTAATTCCCCTTTGTTCGATAACTGCCAAGGATGGAAAATTAATCAAAGTCGCCTCAACTTATTCTCCTATTAAGGGAGTGAAAAATGATTTGGTTTCTGGGATAGGTGTCTTTCGCGATTTAAGAAAAGAAGAAGAGCTGGAAAGAATGAAATCGGATTTTGTGACCATGGCTGCCCATGAACTTCGAACACCCATAACCTCACTTAAAGGCTATTTATCAGTGCTAATTGAAGAAGGGAAGAATTTGGATGATGAACAAAAACTTTTTTTGGAACGAAGCTTTATTTCAGCCAGCAGGCTGGAATCTTTAACCAATAACCTTTTATCAGTCGCGAAAATAGAACGTGGAACCCTCCCGATCAACCTTACCAAGCTGGTGATCCAAGATGTAGCTCAGGAGGCTATTTCTCTGATTTTGCCAAAAGCCGAAGAAAAGGGCATAAAAATTCAATTGAAATCAAAAATTGCTTATCAATTTCAAATCAAGGCTGATCGGGAAAAAATCAAAGAGGTTTTGATCAATTTCCTCAATAACGCCATCACCTACACGCCCGCAGGAAAAAGAATTCTGGTCATTTTAGACAAAACGGACAGAAAATTGAGAGTGAAGATCAAAGACAGCGGGATTGGATTCAACCACAACACGCAAAAGCATCTTTTTGAGAAATTCTACCGGGAACATCGAGAGGGAACTCCAATTCAAGGAACGGGGTTAGGGCTTTATATCTCAAAGATGATTGTCGGATTACATCATGGTTCTGTTTTTGCCGACAGCGCTGGACGCAATAAAGGAAGTACTTTTGGATTTGAAATTCCAGTTGAGAAAGCACAGGCAAGTTTCAATAAGTTCAAGGCTTTGCCTTAAAGGATTGATAGTGTTATACTTTTTTTAATAACCGCGATTACGAGGAGAAAAAATGAAAGTTCTTAGTATTAGGAATATAATTATTTTTGTCGGCCTTGCCCTTTTGATCTACGTACTCTTTGGGATTTTGCTAACCAGCGGAAGTAGAGCTTCGTCCCTACCAACACCGCTTTTGGTCATGGTAGTTCTCTTGATTTTATCGGCTATTTTCCTTTTAATTTTCTTAGTCTATTTCCCAATTCGTAAATTAATTTTAGGAATGATTGAGACTAATTCCAGCTTAGAGAATTTCTCAGATCAGCTTCAAACCGGAAGCCAGCAAGTTTCAGCAGCTGTCACTCAGATTGCCTCAGGGGCGGAAAATCAGTCGGAACAGATTAAAGCGATCTCTGAGATTTTAATCAATATGTCAACCGCCACCCAACAGATGGCAACTACAGCCGCTTCGGTGGCTGAACTCTCTAATAAATCTTCTGAGGCAGCCCAAATAGCCGGTGAGGCAGGTGAAAAATCTATTGAAAGTTTATCGAAAATTCAAGAAATCGTTTCTAATTCCTCGGCGATGGTAAAAAATCTTTCAGTTCAATCCACGCAAATCGTTGGAATTGTAGATACAATAACAAACATTTCCGAGCAGACAAACCTTTTAGCCTTAAATGCTGCGATTGAGGCAGCTCATGCTGGAGATGCCGGAAGAGGATTTGCAGTTGTGGCTGATGAGGTTCGGAAATTAGCTGAAGACTCGGCTAAATCTGGCGAGCAGATTGGAAGACTGGTTGAGAAGGTACAAGAGCAAATTCAGGAATCTGTGGGAGCTATGGAAGCTGGGGTAAAGGAAGTGAATGCCTCAACCGCCGTCATCAATAATACTTTGGAATCACTGAAAAGAATTGCAATTATGGCGCAGGATGTTTCAACTAAAGTGCAAGAAATCTCGGCTGCTATTTTAGAACAATCTTCTTCTAGCCAACAAATTGTATCCACGATTGATGATATCGCTTCAGTTGCCGAACAGAATGCAGTCGGGGCGCAAGAGATTTCTGCAGTGATTCAACAACAGGCCATTTCGGTGGCGGCCTTGCTTTCGATCACGCAAGAATTTAACTCGATAACTTTCCAGTTGCAAAAACTAATTGGAATAGAAACCGCTTTTTTGGAAAAACATAGCGCTCAATCTTCTGTGGAAAAGTCGACAGATTCAGGTGAAGAAAAAGAAAAAACCGAGATACAGGAGGGCATAAGTGAAGAAAAAAGAGAAGAAAAAGAAGAATGAAACCCAAGACATAATGCCTGAAAAAGAAATCTCAAAAGATTCAGACAAAACCGAAGGCGAGAGCGATGACTTGGTAAAAATGGTTATGTTTTCTTTGGATCAGGAAATTTACGGGATTACCATTGATCAAGTGGTCGAAATCGATCGTACGATGGAGATTACCGTTGTCCCGGATGTTCCTGATTTCATTTTAGGACTGATTGACTTGAGAGGTGAGATTGTACCAGTTGTTGATCCGGAAAAAAAGTTTTTGTTAAAAAGAGAAACGCCCATTGATAAACGTCATATTATTATCTGCCGTGCCAGAAACGGTCTTTTCGGAATGGTGGTTGATGAGGTGTTTCGTATCCTAAGTTTTCCTAGGAAAGAAATCGATGAAGCGCCAGCTTTGATCAAAAATAAAATTCACGAGGATTATCTAAAAGGCGTCGGAGTTTTAAATGATCGGGTTTTTGTAATTCTAGACACAGAAAAGATACTTAAACCCGAGGAGTTAGAAAAAATAAAATCTACCCAGTAGAAGAATAGAGTGTTTTACTGCTAGTTTTTTATTAACGGTTAATTCTGATAGAGCGGAGCAATAATCTAAATTTAAAAGTTAAAGGAGGGTTTTCATATGGCAAAGATTCTGATTGCAGACGATTCAGCTTTTATGCGAAGCGTTCTAAAAAACATTTTGGCTAAAGAGGGATACAATGACACCATTGAAGCGGTAGATGGAGTAGATGCCTTGAAAAAGATCGAGGAAGAAAAAGCCGACCTTCTTCTTTTGGATATTATTATGCCGAATTTAGACGGAATTGGAGTTTTGAAGAAAATTCCGGCGGGGAAAATAAAGGTGATTGTCATCAGCGCTGTTGGTCAAGAGAAGATGATGAATGAAGCCAAATCTTTGGGAGCCGTTGATTTTATCATCAAACCATTTGATGCAGAGAATGTCTTAGAAGCAGTGAAAAAGGTTTTAGGTTAAGTTTTGAATGACACCCTCCTATTCAATTCTAATTACCAGTAGTTCATTTTTTATGCGGGAAATTTTCAAAAGTATTTTCGCTGATGAAGAGAAATATTCGGTGAAAATAATCAAAGATATTCCTGACAAACTCGACGGTGTTTCTAATTTTAATGCTTGCATTTTAGAGCTAGATTCGGATAGCAAGGATCAAAAATACGAGCTAGTTAAAAAAATAATTCAGTCTTATCAAATTCCAGTGATCATTATTACTGAAGCAGGATCTGATAGAGAAATTTTGCATCTTAGCAGGAATGAAGAAGAATTACTTTTCTTTATCGAAAAACCCTCAGTCCGTTTTGGGATTATGGACATAAAAGGATTTCAATCGGTTCTCTTAAGCAAGATCGAGGAAATTTTAAGATACGTTTTGACGAGATCAAAGAAAGAACACTTAAATCAACAAGATTTCACAATGTTGCATGGTCAGATTTGTCCAAAGAAAGCGATCGTCATCGGATCTTCGACAGGTGGAATTGCACCCTTAAGATCGATAATTGCCAATTTTACGCCAAAATCCTCTCTGGTAATATTTGTTGTTCAGCACCTTCCGCCCTCCTTCATAAAAACATTTGTTCAGCGTTTATCTCTGATATCCAAACTTAAAGTCAAAGTGGCTGAGGATGACGACGTGGTAACATCTGGTTTAATTTTTGTCATTTCTCCCATGCTGAGTTTTAAACTGAAAAAGGTTAGTCAAAATGGGAAACCGCCTATGATTACAATCTCACTTCAAAGTCAAACCAGAGAGGTAAAAACGTTATCCATAATCGATAAAGTTATGGATGAAGTTTCTACTTTTTTTCGAGAGAATACCATTGGTATTATTCTTTCAGGGATGGGAAATGATGGTTTGAAAGGAGCGGCTTGTATCAGGGAAAGAGGAGGGTTGGTTATTGCTCAAGATCCCAGCTCGGCTTCTATGTATGGAATGCCAAGCGAAGTGATTCGGGCAGGATTGGCTAACGAAATATTATCGGTGGACAAGATAAGTC
>PFXB01000079.1 GCA_002791435.1 candidate division WWE3 bacterium CG_4_9_14_3_um_filter_43_9 | reverse complement strand
GTTATTGCGGAAGTTACTTAACGACGAAATTAAATCCATGATGCGGAGAAACCTGGTCAAATCACGCTCCTTTGCCGATATGCTTGAAAAGACAATTCTTAAATACCAGAACCGGACAATAGAAGCCGCCCAAGTGATTTTGGAACTCCTCGAGCTGGCCAAAAAGATGAAAATGGAAAAAGAAGAAGGAAAAAAATTGGGGTTGAGTGAAGATGAGATTGCATTTTATGATGCATTGTGTGTCAATGAAAGTGCGATTGCAGAACTGGGAGATAAAACATTAAAACAGATGGCACGTGAATTGGTCGAAATGCTTCGGAAAAACACCACGATTGATTGGACCATCAAAGAAAATGTCCAGGCACGCTTGCGGGTGTATGTCAAGAAACTTCTGCGTAAATATCACTATCCACCCGATAAGCAAGAAAGTGCGACCCAAACGGTTTTGGAACAGGCCAATTTGCTTTGCAAAGACTGGAGCGGGGGGAATTAGAATAAATGTGTGTCTATCCCCACCGCTCCTGCGGTTAGGATTTTTTAATATACGGTAGAACGAAATGTCGCATAAAAACCATTAATTCTTCAATGCTTTGTTTTGATTCTGCCCGAACCGCGCTGAAAACCTTTTTCAAGTCCCCTTTCCCCATCCCCAAATCCTGGCAATCCTTTCCCCCAAAACTTGACAAGTGCGCCAAAGTAAAGATAATATACTCATCTTCAGCGAAAATCTAAAAGTCGCCAAAACGGCCTCTTGATAAGACAGAAATAATAGAATAAGCCGCAATACACGTCAGACATTAACTTAAGGAACTCAAAATGAAGCCTTTTTTAATCGGAATTGCCGGCGGAACCGGTTCGGGAAAAAGCACTTTTGCCAGGCTGGTCGCCAAAAAATTCCGCCGTCAGGTTTTGGTTCTTTCGCAGGACATGTATTATAAAGACCAAAGCGGCCAACCCTTGCCGGAAAGAAAAAAAGCCAACATGGATTGTCCGGACGCCTTGGATAACAACCTTTTGTTCGAACATCTGCAAAAGTTGCAAAACAATAGAGATATTGACGCGCCGGTTTATAATTTTGCCAATCACACCCGTTTGCGCACAGTAAAACATTTAAAGCCCAAAAAGGTCATTATTTTGGAAGGACTGCTGGCGCTGGCAGTAAAAAAACTGAGAAATCTTTTTGATCTTAAAATCTATGTTGAGGTTGACTCTGATCTGAGGCTGGCCCGCCGAATTTTGCGGGACGTTCGCGAAGGACGGGAAAAAAGTTCAACCGGTTCGATAAAACAATACCTTTCCTCGGCTTACCCGATGCATAGGCGTTATGTCGAGCCGCAGAAAAAATATGCTGATTTAATTGTCCCCTGGGACAATATGGGTTATGAGGCCATGGAGACGGTAGTAGCCAGAATTGAAGGAGAACTGCAAGAAAGGGAATAACATTGTTAAAACAGTCTGTCATCCCCGACCTCAACCGGGGATCCAGAAGATTATGTAGATTCCCGCGAAAGCGGGAATGACAGGCATGATTAAAAGCGACACTCTGTTTTTAAAGGACTATAATTCTAAATTTAGAATTTCTAATAAATGTTGAAATTTTAAGGTTTAGACATTAGAACCTTGAAAATTGATTAAGAATTAAAATTTCAAATTAAAACAGGCGTCATCCCGCCATAGCGGGGAAAGATCCCACGGCACAAGGAGTGGCGCCACGCAGGCTAATTTTAGGGAGCTTTTCATGGAAAAATTAAAATTAAAGGTTGAGAAAAGAGAGCTGGTCGGAAAAAAAGCCAAGCGGCTGCGTCGTGAAAATTGGGTTTTAGGGAATATCTATGGCAAAGGGATGGCTTCGATTCCGGTTGCGATCCACGACTCTGAGTTTAAGAAAATCTACCAACAATCCGGGGAAACAAACTTGATTGAGGTTGAGGTGGGCGGAGAAAAAGCGCGGCCGGTTTTGATCAAAGACGTGCAATTGGATGTTGTAAGCAGCCAACCCCTCCACGTTGATTTCCACCAGGTTGATCTCAAGGAAAAAATTACCACCACCGTTCCTCTGGAAATAGTGGGAGAATCAACAGCGGTTGAGCAAAATATAGGAATTTTATTGAACCTCGTCAACGAGATTGAAGTCGAATGTTTGCCTGAGGATATCCCCAACTCGATCCGGGTGGATATCTCATCTCTCACTGGTCTTAATCAGGCCATTTTTATTAAAGACCTACCTGTGCCGCCCCAAGTTGACATTAAAACTCCGTTGGAAGAGATGGTTTGCAAAATTGAAGAACCGGTAATCAAAGAAGAAGTTGAAGAAGTTAAACCGGCAGAAGTGGAAGGCGAGGCGGTCGCAGAAGGTGAAGAAGGAAAAGAGGCGGGTGAGACTGAAGAGACGGCTGAGGAAGAAAAGAAAGAAAAGTGACAGTTCTCAGGCGCCGAGTTTTTTGGTATATACCCAAGAGTCGACGAAAACCTGCGGATGGATCTCCCAACTTTCCAGTTTTTCTGATTTCAGATAAGACCTTTTTTGGATAACTTCCTTTTCCACAAGGGAACGGTAGACGACCGTCATTATTTTTTCACAGCCCAATTTGGCGGCTACCTGCTCGGCCCTGGCATAGAGTTTTGGTGTAACTAAATCTTGATCGGGACCCTCTTTTACTACAAAAAAGGAAACATAGCCAATCTTGCCCCGGCTTTCAAAAATGTCAGAAAAACGATGTAAGTAGGGAATGGTGATCATTTTTGAGACGCGGGGAAGGAACAGTGCCCCCAAAATTTTACCCCCCGGATCTTTAAAGCCAAAACAGCCTTCAGGAAAATTTTCAAGATAATCTGCAAGAAACTGTCGGAACTTTTCTTGTGCACCTTCCTGCCATATTTTTTCCCAACGGCCATCTTTCCAATACATCCTTTTTTCTAACTCAAGCAGTTGGGAAAGATAGTCAGATTTTAAGAGGATTAATCGCATTTTATGATTGATTGTTTAATCTAATCGAGGGGTTTGACTATTACTAGAACTTCGTCTTCCGGAAATCGTGGATCTTGGCTTTTATTAAATTCCCAACCAAATGAGATTACGGATTTCTCTCGGAATTTTGTTAATGTAGTTTCAATTTCTTCCCGGCTATTCCCATAATGTCCAATTGGGAAAAAGGTTGCTCGTCCACCCGGTTTTAAAAGTCGAACCGTTTCTTCCCATACATCAATAATTTCCTGTTCGTTCATATGCGGCATCGCATGGGCAGTGATTGACCACGAAGCAACAATTCGATCCTGGCTTTCTGCTGGCAATAGGCTTTGGGTATTTGGATAAGTTGCTATCACTAAATCTGCTTTTTTACTAGCTTTTTCAAACGGTATTGCTTGTTGAAGGCTAACACTTATATCACGCTCCATCTGATTATATAAATCAGGATCCAAATATGAGATATATCTTGTTCCCATGGTCATAACAAAACCCTTTAATGCGTTGAAAAAGTCATCAAAATTTTTATATGGTGAAATGTCTTCGGGATCCAGTCCTTGTGAGTCTAAATATGTGATCCAAGCCTCATGGTATGTATGGGCAATATCTGGAGTTGTGGCGGGATTTTCTATAGCATCAATTAAATGTTCAATATACCAATATATAATTTTAGGCAAGGCGCTTGTTTGATACTCACGTAAAGCGGTGAATTCTTGAGTGGCAGTGTTAATCAATTTGAATGCTTCTTTTGACGCTCCATCTGTTGGACTTAATCCGCATTCGGTATTGTATTGAGTTTCAGGTCGAGTAACATCTTTACCTTGTTGTAAATAATGAAATTTTCTTTGCTGATGTATTTGACGGGCAGCTTGCCAGGCATTAATTGCTGCATTTAATTCTTCAGGGGTTGTTGTTGTTTCAGACAGTCTGAAAGCCTCACCTAATGCTCTATCTAATTGCTCGTACCACATTCGATCATATCCTTCAAGTCCTCCCATTTCAATCCATTCATCACATTCAGCAGCATATGTAGCATATGTGGGTTTCCCCCAACTGGTTGTTGTCCAGGCTTCTTTTACTTGTTCCAATGCATGCGATAAAGTTCTGATGACTTGAAGAGCTTCAACGTTTTCTGGAGCGTATTCAACTGTTGTTACACTTGATCGATCACGATGGCGATTCACATATTCATAAGGGTCGCCTATGTTTAATAATGTATCGTCTGTTTGGGCTGAATGAATTTGTTCAACGCGCTCAATTAGTTCCTGAGGGATTTCAGGATATTTACTAAGATCTAAAATATCAAAGGTGTCTTTGTCAGACGCTATTCCATCTGTTTCTCTCGGAAGTAAATATTTTCTTATCGCGAAAGATACTGTAGCCAAATCTAGTTCTTCTTCTGATTGCTGGGTATTTGTTTTCGCTAATTGAAATCGGTATTCTTCCATGTCTAATAAAATCTGGTCAATTGGAAGGGTTTGTCTTATCGTATCGAATCCGGGTGAAATTGCGATTAGGGTTTTCATATCTCTGGTCAAACCGAAAACTTCTGGGAATTCCCTGCCTGATTTTTGCATCATTTGTTCAAATGTATTTCCGGTTCTTAGCTTGGTTGCATCGTGTTCACGATAATCAGCAGCGGTCTTTTCTGCCGGTTCCATTTTATAATCGTGTGAGTCTCTAAATGGCATATTTGTAGTATAACAAAATCGGGCTAGTTTTCATAAATAATACTGAGAAAGTTCTAACGTGGTTCACTGTGGTAGTAGCCCGATTTCTCCTGTTAAATCCAAATCTCGGGCTCTTGTCAAGGACTCTTTAGACTCCTTTTTCTTACCCAAAGCTTCTTCGACTTTTGCCTTATGATACCAAAAAAGAGGGTTATAAGGACTTTGCGTTACTAGAGTTTGATAGCCTTCCAGGGCCTCTTTTTCCTTCCCTTGGGAAAATGAAAACCACAAGTTCAAATCCTCAATCCGGGATTTTAAGTCTGCGTCTGGAAGCGGCAGAGAATCGCTATCTGATGCGGTTTTCAGCTGGCTCGCCCAATCCCCGCCCTTGGCAAGATCATGCAGCTTATCCAGATAAAGAAAAGCCAGGTGGATTTCGTTTTCGATTTTTGTTAGATTAACTTCCCCTTCATTCGCCGTCAATTTTTCCCACGTGTCGGTGGCTTGGGTAAATTGCTCCCGGCGTTCGTAAAAGGTGGCCAGTTCTTCTAAAAAAGTCACATTAAGATGTTCAAGCTCGCTGGCTTGCTCAAAATACTTCTGAGCCTCGGGAAAATTAGTCTGGGATTCGTAGATTTGTCCTAAAAGGAGTGATGTTTGAGCATAAGCAGGATCGATTTGCAAAGCCGCATTGAGATATGAGAGAGCCTCATTTTCCTGTTCCAATTTAAATTGGACGGTTCCTAAAAGAATCAAGGCGTCGCGGTATTTCGGATCCTGACGGAGAACCGCTTTTAAGGGATTGATGGTCGGTTGCGGATAGCCGGCAGCAAGGAGCGCATAACACATCAGCGTGGTTTTGAAAAGATCGTTTTTAGCCGCCAACATTTCGGCTAAAGTTTGCTGCAGGCTTAAAGCTTTCGCTTTTCCCTCCCAATTTCTTTCCGAGGCAGTCTTAGCCTCTTCTAAAGCTTTTTGGGGATCGTCAAAAACCAGAGCCAGAGCCAGGTAATAATG
>PFXB01000060.1:4008-5641 GCA_002791435.1 candidate division WWE3 bacterium CG_4_9_14_3_um_filter_43_9 | reverse complement strand
GCGCGTCCTCGCGGCGAACGAGAATATCCAAGTCCATGGACCACCGTTCACCCGCCGCATAGAGCCCGGCGCCTTCCAGCGCTAGTCCCTTGAGGACCACCACCTGCCGGCCGCCAGCTTGCGCCGTCAACTCTTGCAGAAAAGCCAGCCGAGCAGCGCGTTGACCCAAAGCTTGTTCACGCAACTGCTGGCTCGTCGTTGACAACAACGGCTGCCAAAAACCGGTCGATTCTAGTCGCTCGCGGAAAAGGTTGAGGGTTAGAACCCCATGCCCGTCCGCGAGCCGCGCCAACGTTTCCATGTCAACTCCCTGTCCCTGTGGTTTCGGTCGCAGACCGATTCCCCACAGGAACATCTGCACTTCTCGCGTGAGCATGAAACTCCTCCTTGAAGCTACCGCCAAAACAACTCAGGCGGTGGCTGCTGATAATTGAGGCCGTACATGTCGTATTCTGCGGGTTCTGCAAAACCCAACACGACGCCCTCATCCAACGCATTGCCGACTTTCTCCCAGTTGATGGTTGACGAGATGACTCCAACCACCAAAGCCGAAAGAAGAACCACGGCGACGATGACCAGCATTGCGGTGTTTCTCCTTACCATGACCTTACCTCCTTTCTCCTTTCTCCTTTCTTATTTCTTCTTTCCTTTCTAATTTCCTCTTTCCTTTCTTTTTTTGCTCTGCTTGAGCGGGTCAAAGCTGAAAACCAACCTTTGATTTCCAATTTTGGCCCGTTCAAGGAAAAAGCAAAATTACGCTCTTCTAAACTTTTAACATTTTTAAAGGTGCAATTACAAAAAATGCCCTTGGCGGGCGATGATAATCCTATAATGATTTCTAAAATTGTACTTTATTTTTTCACATTTGTAAAGCCATAACAATCGGTCTTTTCGTCAAGGTAACCATTGTTGTATAAAGTCATCTAGAACAAAATGTCGCTTCTGATCATTCATGTCATTCCCGACCTCAACCGGGAATCCAATCCGTTTTACCACATTTCCTACGGGATCCCGCATCCCGCCGATTCGGCGGGCGGGATGACAAATTGTTTTAACAACCCCAAATGGTGTCTATTCCGATTCTGAATGTAACTTCTGTGCAATTTTAATTTCCTCGGCCAGACGGATTCCGACCAAAACCTCCTCTTGCGCCTTTTCTAAATCCCCTTCTGTTGCCAATCCCTTTGCTTTTTCAAGATGATCGCTGACAATCCACGGATTGATATTGAGGTTTTTGATCTCCTCAATTTTCTCTTCCAGAACCAGGGTTAACTCGGCGTAACTCTTGTCAACCAAACTTCCCTGCGCTGTAAACTCCCCTTTTTCATTTTTCCCCACCGCTGCTAAGTCATTAACGTCTTTTTCGGTAAGTACACTCTCCGGGACAAATCCTTTTTGTTCTCCCAACGACTCGCCCTTTTTGAAAAGGTTGGAATTGTAGCTGAAAACTCCGACTGACAAAAGCAAAAAAATACTCAGCAAAATCGGCGGAGCCCATTTGAGTTTGGCGATATCTAAAATAATCCTCAAATAATTTTTCGGTCTTAAGATAATTTGCGGCACTATTCTTCCTCCCACTGATACAACCTGCCATTGCATAAAAACCCTAATAATTTTTCATCAAAAAAATAGG
>PFXB01000060.1:0-3998 GCA_002791435.1 candidate division WWE3 bacterium CG_4_9_14_3_um_filter_43_9 | reverse complement strand
GATAAACTTTTCTGCCGGTCGCAAATTGTTTTCATCCAAACCCAGATCCCGGGTTAACTCTATTTCTTGAGTGGCTAAAACCGAGCCGTAAACGGCAAGGCTTTTCCCGCTCTGGTTGTCAACATTGCTTTTAAAACTGCCGTCAACAAGATAAACTCCGGCTATTTCAGAGACTCCCCCCTCCACCTCAACGTTTCCTAAAACAATCCAGACCACCCGGCTTTCCGGCGCAAGCTGAAAGCTCTTTTTGATTCTCAGGGTTCCCTCGACAATTATGACTGCCGAAAATTGGGCTTTTTCAAAACCGATTGTCAGCGAATTATCATCCAGGGTTATGGGCTGGGAAAAAAGATAAATTCCATCGACTGAGGGCACAATTCCATCTTGGACTTTGCGTGCTTTACTTTCCAGATTTCTAAAGCTTTTAATCATTAGAGTCAGCTGCTGCGAATCACCCGTATAGTGGCTGACTGTCCTTTCGTTTTCAGAGATAATGTTTTGAATTCCCTGTTGAGAAAAAGCATTTTCCAAAAGGTTGTAATTGCCTTGAGGGGGCAGACTGTTGGCGACAACTTCTCCTTGTGTGTAAAGCTCACCCCTGCCTTCTAATTGAAACCAAGCCTTAGAGGTGTTGATTTTGCTGCTTTGCCCTTCATTGCCGGCCACGTCGTCAATTTTGAATTGAAAGCTGCCGGTTATCCCGCTGGGGAAAAAAACCGGCTGGCTCTGAAGATGTACTTCATCTGTAAATCCATCCGAAGCCGGTGAAACTTGTAAAACCGGAATCCAGGCACTCCATTCTGAGTTGATGTCCGGATAAGAGCGAAACACAGCGGAGTTGACCTTAATCCCTGAGTTAACGTCAGAAACTCCGATTGTGCCGGTGTAGGTTTGATTTTGCTCGTCAAAGATGGTTCCAAAATAAGGGTCAAAATCGGGAGCTTGCGTATCAATTTTAAAATCCAGTTGCCGGGTGTCTTCTTTTCCTCCCTCAGTGTTTTCGGCAAAGAAATAGAGGGTGTGATTGCCGCTTGTCCCAAACGTAAAACTGGTGGAAGCTTCGTGAAAGCTGATTGTACAGAAGATATTATCCCAGAAAGTTATCCCGCTTTCTGCTTGGGTTACCAGCTTAAGATATGCTTTCTCCGCCTCCGGCGGGATTACAAAAGAAAAGGCTAGCATCTGCCAGTTTTCGGTTCCAGAAATTTTTTGAGAGGTGTATATTTTGCTGTCACCGCTCTCTTTTTGATCCCAAACTTCTATCCAAGAACCGTCCCCAACTAAGTTTTCGGTTTTGATGTAAATCGAGATGGTGCAAAGTTCACCTGGAATAACCGTAAAAGAAAAGTCAGAGTTATCCCAAAAAAAGTTTCCTGCTTGATAAACGTAAGTGGCAACAGAATAATATCCGTCGAAAACTTCTGTCTGAGTTCTCCACAGAGTTGCATCCTCAGACGGTGGATCGCTTTGTACCCAATAGCTGGGTTGAGTTAAAAACCCTTTTTCAAATGATGGGTTGGTGATCGGATTTTGTGGGGGCTGATATTCGAATCTGTGTGGCTCGCTCTGATCAATCCAATAAGTTACAGATTGGGGCGCCGAAAGCCGGTCTCGGGTTCTTAAAAGAATGTTAACCGTTGAAAGATACCAGTCGTTTGCGCCGCGCTTCCCTTCTAAAAAGGCTTGGGTTTCTAAAGGTTCTTGAGCGTCTACCTTGACTGGTACCATAAGTAGGAATAACCAGCAAGACAGAAAAAAAATAGAGATGGGTTTTATCATTGGGTTATCAATAAATGTTATACCCAAATAACTTTGATTGGTAATTTAAGATGTTGTTATTTGGGGAATACTCAACTCTATTGATTGCAAACCTGAGGAAGTTGAGTATATAAGATTACAATGTGTTCTTTTGTAACTAATTTGGACAAATTTGTCAAGATGTTACACTTATTCATTGTTTTTAAAAAGAGGAGAAGAAGGATGGATGAATCTTAGACAAGTAGGATAAAAAACAGGATAAGAAAATGAAAAACCGGTTTACCAAATCAAATTTATGAAAAACAAATAGCGTTTTTTATTGATACGATAACCTATGGCAAGTTTGGTTAAATTTAGCTATTGATGCAAACCTATGCTATAAATTCTACCTCATCTCCCAAAAGCATCACTCGTGGTTGCATTAAAACGGAATTGATGAAAGGATCATATCTTTTTTTCCTAAAATCGAACTCTTCTTCCGAGAAAATTGCATAATTAATCTCATGTCCATAGAATTTTTCCGCTTCCTTCACAATCCCCGCCACTTTCGCCTGGGAAGGACTACCGACTAACAATAAATCGACCTCATTTTGCGAAGCTACTCTTCCATAAAGCAAGTGGGCTGAAAGCATCATATATTTTACTTTACCGATATTTTTGGCTTCTTTGATTAATGATTTTCCTAATCCCGTTTCTTTGGCAATCATTCTTAAAATTTCAGGAAAAAGCGGAGATTCTTTGCGCAAAGAGTAACAAACTTTATTCCCCTGTTTTTCTCTCTTAAAAAAACCTGCCTTGTATAGTCGGTCGAGTTCTCTTCTGACAGCATTTATTTCTTCATCTACCTGTCGCGTAATTTCTCTTACGTGAAACCTCTCGGTCAAATGGGTAAAAAAAAGAGTTAAAATCTTCACCCGTGTTTTCGAAATAAAAATTTCTTCTAACATTTTTTCCCTCCCTTAGATTAAATTATTTAATATGAGATGGCTGTTCCATTGGGCAACGCTTCGATCCATGTTCTCCCGCGATTAAATTGTATTTCGCCACCTAAAGAATCATAAAATTTAGTTCTGCCGAGACGGCTTTCTTTTTTCCACGTACCTTCTTCAACCTGACCATCTTTAAAAATCAACGCCCTACCTTCACCTACGGTTTCGATAATTAAGTGCCCTGAAGAATCTCCGGAAGAATATTGATTAACAAACTCAATGGCCACATTTTTCGTATTAATTGTTTTCCCGGAATTTTTATCTTTTTGCTCTATTCCTCCATTATAGCGGTTATAAACATTTTCTTGCGGCTGATAAACCCACTTCACATCATACAAACTATCCCCCCCCGCACCAAAAGAAAAACTTACTTCCTGTTTTAATGCTCTCTCTTCTTTGGGTAATTCGTCCTCAAACTGCCAGATGTCGAATTTATCAAACTGGTTAAATCCCTCTCTAGTGGCCTCATCCCATAACTTTTGGATGGTTGAATATACGTTGTGCGGAGCAATTTTGTCTGTTCCTCTCCAATAGGTTGGCGACCCGAGGGAAAACTGATCTAAGTCTCTGATCCCATATTCAACAATTTTCCCGAGAGCATTGGTCGGACCGGCCAGAGAAGCTCCTCCCACATGAGCAAAAAGAGCATTAAACTCGGAAACCCAATCTAAAAAATAGATGCGCGCCGAACGGACAGATCCCACCTCTTCGGCATCTTCTTTTGAATAAAAAGCGAGAAAACGGGTGATGCCTCCCTCGGCTAAAACCTCATAAACTAAATCAGCTTTATTCAAACCCGCCTGCGGTCTGGCATCAAAATGATTGTCAAAAACCACTGCCAAGACTGAACGGGAGGTTATTTTATTATATTCAGCTTGGGTCACCAAAACTCCATCTAAAGGATTCACCTTATCTTTTTTGGCCACCTCGACTGAAGAGCTGGCTTCTGCCGAGGAGGAAGATTCCTGGAAAATATTGGTTGAAGACGCAGTTTCGCTCCATTTCCCAAAGCCTAAACCTTTAAGCAGAAAATAAATTATTAAACCCAGAGCAGCCAGTCCGACTAATATCAATACCGTTTTTTCCCAAACCCTCAGGTTCACAAACCACGATTTGACGGAATTAAACATCTTCTTTTTTGGTTTTATACCTAAATAACTCCATTTTGCCATAAATTTTTTGCTAAAATTCCTTCTTTTGTGAACAAAATGCCACATTATTTGGGTTCTACTCAACTCCCTTTTTGCATTT
>PFXB01000052.1 GCA_002791435.1 candidate division WWE3 bacterium CG_4_9_14_3_um_filter_43_9 | reverse complement strand
GAGACAATCCCTGGCTTTCCAAAGAACAGACGGTCGATTTAGTCAACGCCGCTTTGTTGCCGCAATCTTATAACCAGAATTTGCCCAGTGCAGAAAACGGCGGATTTAGTGCAGAGAAAGTGGTGGAAACGTTAAATACAGAAGGCATTCAGGCAGTGTTTGATATGCAGTCGATTAGCCTTGAAATAAATGCTAAACAGACGGTTTCCATGGTGGTGGTATCTTCAAACGGTAATTTTACCCTTGATCCGCAGCGGTTCCGGTTTGTTTTCAATCTGCGTTCTCCCGGAACAGACGCCATCTGGACCACAAAATTTGACGTGGAAACAAATTAAATAATTAAAAATTCAAAATTAAAAATGCAAAATTGCAATTCAAAAATCAAAATGTTAAATTGTTGTACTTCTCCATTTCAGTCGAAGACTAAAAATTTTATTGTTCGACCAACGTGGAGAACTTCAACCTCTAATTTTGACTTTTGACTTTTACATTTTGAATTAAACTACTATGTTTCCTTTTGACAAAATTTGGGTCGTCATTCCAGCTTTTAATGAAGAAAGAACTATCGGTCAGGTGATTGATGGTTTGAAAGCGGTTGGTTTTACAAAAATTCTCGTCGTCAATGACGGATCTTCTGATAGTACGGAAAGCAAAGTCAAAGAGTTGGGCGAAGTCGTCTTGATTGGCCACCTTATCAATCGCGGTTTGGGCGGAGCCTTGGTGACCGGTTTTCAGGCGACATTGAGGCTGGGTGCAGAGTGGGTAGTAACCTGCGATGCAGACGGCCAACATCTGGCAGCCGACGTTTTACGGATAGCTCGAATCTTGGTTGAAGAAAAATTAGATTTGGTTGTCGGCTCGCGTTTTGTCGAAAAAGATAGGCAAAAGAAAATTCCGCTTAAGAGAAAACTCTATAATCACTTGGGTAATATAGTTACTCAAATTTTATCCGGAGCTAAGGTAACTGATTCGCAATCAGGGTTGCGCGGGTTTTCTTCCCAGACTCTGGAGAAGTTGGATCTTGGCAGCGACGGCATGGAAATCTCATCAGAAATTATTCGTGAGTCATTCAGATCTCAATTGCGGTATCAGGAAGTTCCTATCAAGGCAATTTATAGCCCATACTCCCTGTCTAAGGGGCAAAATTTCGCAAAGGGAATAAAAACATTATACAGTTTACTGCTGGGAGAAATTCTTCGATGATACTCCAAGTTCTCATCTCTTTGGTGGTGGGGCTTATCTTAGGTGAAATTGTGGCTGAATACCGCCAAAAAAATCTAAAACTGGCTTTTCTTCTATTTTGGCTTTTAGTCTGGGGAGCAGTCGGTCTTGTCGTGTGGTTCCCCGCTTTAACTTCTGATCTCGCACAAATTTTACAGATTGGTCGCGGGATGGATGTGGTGGTTTATCTTTCGGTGGTGTTGCTTTTTTATCTTAATTTTAGGTTTTTGGTGCGGATGGAGAAAATGAGACGAGAAATAACTAAAATTGTCAGAAAAATCGCCTTGCATCAGCTTGATGAACAGACTTCAGGTAAGAGTGATTAGGCAGGTTATCTTAACTTTTAAGACTTCCCTTTTTCATGAAAAGCCAAAAATTTTACCTCTTGATTACTCTTTTGATCGGCCTTCTTTTTGTTGCTACCCAGCTTTTTATTTTTAATGGTTTTATCGTTCCTCCAGGACACGATCCAATTGCACACAGCCAAATGATTCAGATGATTGCGCAAGATGGCTGGCTGGCTCATTTTTCGGGCTATCCCAAAGGAATGCATGCAATCCTGGCAGTAATTTTTACGGTTTTTCGCTTTCCGATACCTCAACTGCTTATATATGCCACCATTTTCCTTTCGCCGCTTCTTTTTTGGGGGACATATTTTTTATTTTGGGAGTATTTTCAGAGTAGACAAAAGGCCCTATGGTCTGTTGCGGGCGCTTTTATCTTTTCCCCGGCCATTTTACTGCTTTACTACTTTGGACTTTATCCGACCATCTGGTCGCTTTTTTTGCTCCCATGGGCGCTTTTTTTAAGTTTGCGTTTAGCCGGAAAGCCAAACATTGTTTCGGCGTTTGGTTTTGTTTCTTTGCTCGTTTTGCTCTTTTTGATCCATCCGGCGGGCTTGATCAACTATTTTTTATATCTGCTGCTGTTCGCACCGCAGATTGTGAGGTTGGGTTGGCGGAAAAACCCGCGCAAACTGGTCACCATCACCGTTTTAACGATTTGTGTTTTGGGAGCGATTGTCTGCCTTCAATCAGGTTCTATAGTTGAAAGAATACATTCTTTAAGCAATATTCCGCCGGATATCAATTATGATCCTGCGGGATTTAAAGCTTTTTTAACTACGGTTTTTGGTCTGGTGTTTGGAGCAGGATTAAACATTCTGCCGCTTTTGCTCTATCTTCTGGCAACGGTTTTTTTCTTTATTGCGAGCGAGAAAACTGCGGATCTTGATCCGCAGATGAGAGCTTGTATTCCTCTCGCGAAGCTCGTCCCGCTATGGGCGGGGCGAGCAAAAGAAGATACTGCGGAGTTTACTCCGCAGAGATTCATTTCTCCCTTAAAAAGGCAAGAAAGCAAGTTTTTTCCATGGCTTGCAACCACTTTTTTTATTGTGCTTTTTTTGGATTCAACGGCCTTTCTTTTTCTAAAGCCGGTTTATGCCCTGCTTTTTCCCTGGGCTGAGGAGCCGCGGGTTTTAGCCTATGCGTTTTTGGCCATTGCATCGCTTCTCGGACTTTATGGAGATTGGCTGTGGACGAATTTGCGGACAAAAGCGACCATGATCATATTTGTGTTTTTTTCCGGGGCGTATGTCATCGGTGTTTGTCCTTTCATATTGAGAAATATGTTGCAACGCTATGCGCCGGTTTCCCAAAATGACCAAGAGGTTTTTGGATGGATTCAGAAAAACATTCCTCAAAACGCAATCATTTTAAACGATAACACTAATAGAAAGGGAAAACTTGCCTATTCCAATAGACCCTCAGATGGTGGCGCCTGGATACCTTTTTTCACAGGTCAAAAGATTCTTTTCCCTTACTTTGGTTCAAGCGAAGTCAACCCAGAAGACAGGATATATATTCTGGAGAATCTAACAAACCTTGAAACCGATGAAAAATTGCACGAACTGCTCAAAGAAAAAAAGATTGCCTACGTTTTTTATGGTTCGCGGCAGTACGCTCCATATGAGAGGAGTCTGGATTTAGAAAGCCTGCTGAGCAATAAAAGCTTTCAACTCATTTTCGAAGGCAAGGTTTCCCTCAACGAAAAACCGGCCCGTCTGTTTGAGATAGTTTTAGACCCTGCTAAGTAAAAAATATGAAATTTAACCTTCAAGCATTAAAACAGAAGGGATTTCAAAGAATGGGAGAAAATTTGTCATCTTTTCCCCGATTTTTCCTTTTTTCAGAAACTTCTTTCTGCCTGGTTTTTCTGTTAAGCTTTTCTTTTTGTAGCTGGTTTCTCCATGAAACGACCTACTATTTGGATATCGGAGCCAAATTTATCGCAAGCGGACAGATTCCCTATCGCGATTTTAGCCTAGAACATCCTCCGGGAGCCTTTTTCTATTTTGCTGTGGTTTATTTGTTCGCTGGCGGTTGGTTTGCGGCTGTCTATCCGCTCTTAAACTGGCTTTCGGCAACTCTGATTTTTTGGCGAAACCAGTTTTTCGGTCTCAGAAAGATATTTGGTCCAGCTATTTTGGTTTTTGTCTCTCCCTATCTTCTTTTCCGCTATGATTTATTGCCGGCAGTTCTATCCTACTTTTCATTCACCAGACTTGTTTCCG
Organism: candidate division WWE3 bacterium CG_4_9_14_3_um_filter_43_9; assembly: GCA_002791435.1. GTDB lineage: Bacteria > Patescibacteriota > CPR3 > CPR3. The sequence goes on along the minus strand of PFXB01000052.1, from coordinate 1,908 downwards.
GAAAAATCTTGGCCGCAGGATTGTTTTTAGGCTTGGGAATAATTACCAAAATCTACCCAATTTTTTTTGTGCCGCTGTTTTTTATTTTTGTAATCTTCAAAAATTCCGCCAAAACCAACTTTAAAAAAGCAGCCGTTTTCTTGGGAGGGATTGCGGCCGGGCTTTTGATCCCGGCTGTTTTGCTTTTTCTAATAGGGGGATCAGAAACTCTGACAAGCTGTTTTAAGCAGATATTTGTCTACCATTTCAGTCGGGGAGTGCAGATAGAATCAACTTGGGGAGGAGTCTTTCTGCTTGGCCACCCGTTTGATTTTAGAAGCTTGCTCATTTACAATTTCAGCTCTTGGAATGTCTTGGGTTTTCCGGAAAATGTCTTAGCACTTATTCCGCCGGTGGAGCTTTTGGCCCTGTTTTTGGTTTATTTTTTCTTTGCCTTAGAGCTAAAAAAATCTAAAGAGGAAAGCTTTCCAAAAGAGAGTCTTCTGCTCAAATATCTGGTTTTGGCGGTTTTAATTTTGCTATTTTTTGGCAAGGTTTTTTCGCCGCAGTACCTTTTGTGGCCTTTGTTTTTTTTATTGGAACTTAAAAAAAGAGAGGATAAAAAACTGTCAGGATCATTACATCTTTATCTTTTGATAGCACTGCTCACTTTTGTTGCGATCTGTTTTTACGGTCATCTGGTGGAAGGAGCCCTGTGGTTATTAATAATTTTAAATTTAAGGAATGTTTTAGTTGGAATCCTAATTTTCCGGACAACCAAGCTTCGTTTTGCTTAAAGTTCTGGTTTAAAAAAGGGAGCTTGTGCTACTTCTTTGAGAGAGAAATGGCTTTGACCAGCGGCAAATCATTAAAATTTTCAACGAAGAAGTTATCCACAGGATGAAACCTGTAATTTTAGGGTACCGCAGGCTTAGGGCGCAGGGATTTACAAATTTCTATAAACATCCAAAAGAATCTTTGCTTGCGTTTCCCATCTATATTTTTGAGCCGCAACCTCAAGATTCTTTTTGATTTTTGGCAGATCTAGAGCATCACTTTTTTTGATGGCTTTAAGAAGACTCACGGTGGTGTCGTTTTCACTGATGACACCGATTCCATTTTCAACGACCAACTTTTTCATCTCATAAAGATTGGAAACAATAACCGGAATTCTAGCCATAATATATTCGAAAAGTTTATTAGGAAGACTATATTGATGATTTAAAGACTCATTTTGGGTTAAACATAAGCCAAAGTCAGCCGAAAATGTATATTTTAATAAATTCTTCTGATCAACCTCTTTTAAGAAAAAAATGTTGTTTTGGTTGCTTTCATTCACAATAAGATTTTCCAATGGTCCAGAACCCATGAAAACCACCGCTTTATTTTCTTGGCGAAGGGCGTTAAAAGCTTTTAAAATGTTTTCTATCCCTCTTTTTGGGTAGAATCCTCCTTGGTAGAGGCAGATGATGGTATTTTGGTGAATTTTAAATATTTCCCTAAACTTATCGTTTTTTTTGAACCTTACAATAATAAGGATAATTTTTCACCAGAAAAGGTTTTTTAATGTTGTACAGTTTACGATAAGCACTGGCGATTGATTCACTGACTGTGATTACAGCATCAACTTTTCGTATGGATATTCTTTCAAAAGCTTTGGCCAAGATCCTTTCAACACCTTTTAAATAGACAGTTTCGGTTTCGTATTCGTGAGCGTCGTAAACGACCTTTACTTTTTTATTAAAAAACAGCTTAATCGCCACTCCGATCGGAAGAGTGTTAAGGTCGTGGCAGTGGATAACGTCAAAGTGCCGATAATTTTTTATAACTAATGGGACTGTCGACGAATTCAATAAAAAGAACTAATAGCCGGAGACAAATGGAGGATAGCTAACCTCCCAACTAAGGTGTGTTAATTAAAAGCTGCTT
>PFXB01000053.1:824-22707 GCA_002791435.1 candidate division WWE3 bacterium CG_4_9_14_3_um_filter_43_9 | reverse complement strand
TAAATTTCACCATTGAGGTAAAAACTCGGCGACGTTATCTTGGGTGATTCTGAAAGTTTTACCTTCTCCCATCACAATCTTTCTGGCCACCTTACCGCAAACCCCTTGAATGGTTCTGTCCAGAGTACGCACTCCCGCATCGAATCCCAAAGGTCTTATAATCTGACTCCACACATCATCTTCAATCTGCAACTCGTCCTCGGTTAAACCCGAATGTTTCAGTTCTTTAGGAAAAAGATAGCGTACGCCAATGACTATTTTTTCCTCGTCGGTATACGAAGGCATCTGAATCAATTCCAACCTGTCTAAAACTGCGTTGGCAATCCCGCCGGTATTGTTGCAGCTGCAAATAAACATCACTTCGGAAAGATCCAAAGGAAAGTCGAGATAATAATCGGTAAAGGCCATGTTCTGCTCCGGGTCCAAAAGCTCCAGCAAAACCCCCATGATTTCGGCCCGGGCGGAATCAGCTACCCGGTCAATTTCATCCAACAGTAAAACCGGATTCTTATAACCGGCACGGATAATATTTTTAACCACCATTCCTGGCTCCGAGGCCGGAAATCCCCGCGCGCGTCCACGCAGTTGGGAAGCTGAACCCATCCCTCCCATGGCAATCCGCACGAACCTCCGGTCCATAGCCTCGGCGATGGAGTGTGCCATGGAGGTCTTGCCTATCCCAGGCAACCCCACGAAACATAGAACTGAGGCGCGAAATGACTCGGCTTTCACCGGAACAAACGTTTTGGTTTTGACTACTTCTGATTTTTCTGGGGATCTGCCGTTGCGCCGGCGCAGAGACAAAATGGATAAATGCTCCAAGATCCTGTCCTTGACGATATCGATACCATAATGGTTTTTATCCAGAATCTGATGGGCTATATTTAAGTCTAAATTGTCAGGCGAACGTTTATTCCAAGGAATGGAACAAACCAGATCGACATAGGAGGCGGTCGACTCAAAATCGGTGAGGTAAGCGTTGGTCCCAACCAGCAGATTTAATCTCTCAACCCGGATTAAGAGCCGCTCTTTCAATTCCAAGGGAAGATCGCCCATCTCAACTTTGGCTTTGAGCATCTTTAAGCTCCGATCTCTGATCTCCTCATCTTGATTTGAAATGTTTGACCTGTCTTCCTGATTCATGTTAACGATATTTGTTACTTCTTTCTTTCTGGACAAAATTGCCCCGTTTTTCAAAACGCGGATTCGGTCTTTGGGTCTCATCGTTTTCCACTCTGTCTAATCTTAATGTTAAACCAATCTTACCGGAATCGTCAACTTTGAGAACTTTAACTTTAACTTTTTGGCCCAAAGATAGTTCATCTTCCACTTTTTGAATGCGATAGGGAGCAATTTCAGAGATGTGAACCATGCCGTCCTTGCCTGGGAAAAATTCAACGATGGCTCCGAAAGGCATAATGCGGGTAACCGTTCCTTCAAAAATCATTCCGGGAGCAATTTCCTCGGTGATGCCTTTAATCCAGGCTACGGCTTTCTCAAGATTCTGTGAATCTTCGGCGGTGATACTCACCTTTCCGTCGTCGTCAATATCGATGGTGGTTTTAGTAGCTTCAATAATCCGGTTGATAATCTTTCCTCCCGGACCAATTACCTCACCGATTTTCTTGGGATCAATCTTTAAGATTTCAGCCCGCGGGGCGTAAACAGAAAGCTCCGGCCGCGGTTGCCCCAGAACCTTAAGCATGGCTTGTAAAATAAATTCCCTGCCTTTTTTGGCTTGGTCTAAAACTTCTTTCAAAACTTTAGCGGTGAGGCTTAGGGTTTTAACATCCAGTTGTAAAGCGGTAATTCCTTTATCTGTTCCGGCCACTTTAAAATCCATATCTCCATAAAAATCTTCTAAGTCTTGAATATCGGATAAAATTTTATAATCTTTGTTTTCCACTATAATCCCCATGGCGATTCCGGCCACCGGAGACTTTAAAGGAACGCCGGCATCCATCAGGGCCAGAGTCGAACCGCAGACCGAACCCATGGAAGTCGAACCGGCTGAAGAAAGCGTTTCTGAAACCACACGCACGGCATAGGGAAATTGCTCTTCGCCGGGAATCACCGGAAACACGGCTTTTTCTGCCAAAGCTCCGTGGCCGATTTCGCGGCGCGAAGGAAAACCCATTCTTTTAGCCTCACCCACTGAATAGGGCGGAAAATTATAATGGTGCATGTAACGTTTGGTTTCTTCTCCTTCCATGCTTTCGATCAATTGCCCCAAAGAGGTCGAGCCCAAAGTAACAATGGTCAAAATCTGGGTGTCGCCGCGTTGGAAAAGAGCCGATCCGTGAGTCCGGGGCAAAATTCCCACCTCCACATACAGTTGTCTGATTTCATCCAGCTTGCGGCCGCCAACTCTTTTCTCCTCTTTGAGGATTAACGCCCGCATTTTCTGCTTGAGCACTTCTTCATAGAGTTTATCCATCTCTTCTTTGGCGAGCTTGCCTTCAAAGGCAGCATACAGGTTTGCCTTAAAAGTTTCGATTTCTTTTTTGCGGTCTGACTTTTCGATTTCGAAAAAGTCCGGGGTAAAATTTCCTTGAATATAGTCCAAAACCTCTTTTTTCAGCTTCTCATCCAGTTGTTTCACCTCGTAAACTTCTTTGGTTCTGCCGACTGCGCCGGCTAATTCTTCAATAACGGCTACGATTTTGTCATTCTCCTTTTTGGCATATTCTATGGCTTCCGCCATCTGTTCTTCTGAAACTTCGTGAGCCGCCGCCTCAATCATCACCACCGCCTCCTTGGTCGCCGAAACTACTAAATTTAAACTTGATTTGGCGAGTTCTCCATTGACCGGATTGATAACCAATTGATTGTCTTTCAGCCCAACTCTCACCGTACTGACAGGTCCTGCCCAAGGAATATCGGAAATAGACAGAGCGGCCGAGGTTGCAACTGCTGCCACCACGTCCGGATCATTTTCCTGATCAACCGATAAGATGGTGACAATCACCTGTACTTCTTTTAAATAGTCTTTGGGAAACAAAGGCCTGATGGAACGGTCAATCAGTCTGGCGTTTAAGATTGCATTATCGGAAGGCCGCCCTTCACGTTTAATAAAGCGCGAAGTTTTGATTTTTCCTCCGGCATATAATCTTTCTTCATATTCGACAGAGAGGGGAAAATAACCGAGGCTTTCCTTGGCTGGTGCGGAGCAGACTGTGGCTAAAACAACTGTGTCGCCGTAACGGCCTAGGACAGCGCCGTTGGCCTGTTGAGCTAAAAACCCTGTTTCAAGGCTGAGTTTTCGATTTCCGATTTCAATTTCTTGGACGATTTTGTTCATAAAAATTTACCTCCGTTGCCTTTCAATAGGCAATGGAGGTAACAAATGCTACAAAAGCGGCTTTCATAAAAAGAGGCCTTTGTGCCATTTGCAACCTCATTACTTTGAAAGGCCAAGTTGACTAATAATATTTTTATAACGCTCAGTATTTTTTCTCATTAAATAAGCTAAAATACGGCGTCTTTTGCCAACCATCTGAAGCAATCCCCGACGCGAATGTTTATCCTGCGGATGGTCTTTGAGGTGTTGCGAAAGCTTCTCTATTTTTTTAGTCAAAAGCGCAACTTGAACCTCAGGTGAACCGGTATCACCCAGATGTTGCATATAATCTTTGATTAAGATAGCTTTCTCGTCTTTAGTCAAAGCCATGAAAAACTCCTAATATCTGACAACTAAATTTGGCTGCTGGCTTCTAGCAGCTAGCTTTTCGCCACCAACTTCTTTAGAGAAACTGATTCCAAATTGTCCATTTAATTTTTTGGGGGGAGCTTTAATCAGTTTCTCGTGCTAGACATACCTTATGCCTACTTTTAAATACGTTTGTCTATTACTCCTAAATTCATTGTAGCATAATTTTTTAGAACTTTGAACCTCAAGATTTTATCTTTGACTTTCATAAACTGCGAAAAATCTTGGGGCCGGAGAAAGAATTGTCTTTCGCCTGAGGTTCGCCGTGTGGTTTTAAAATCGGAGTCGGAAGATGATATTCCTCTAAACGACTTTCCTCGCTTTTAGTTGCTGGCTCTTGCAAAAGGTTTTCCACAACGGCTTCCCTGGCAATTCCTTCTTGATCAGCTGTCTGGTCTTCAATTTCTGGAAGTATCTCTTCTCGGATTTTCTCTCCTTCCGCCATCTTTTCTGCTCCGGCAATGTCTTCTTGTTTTCCAATCTTTCCAACTTTGCCCACATTTTCCAAAACCGAATTCAGGTCAGCTCCCTTCTCTAGAAGACGGGCGACACCCAAAAAACTCTTAAGACTCGTGGTCTTGCTCAGAAAATTCCGGCTTCCGCCGTAAATTCCGGCTAAAAAGGTGGTAGCTAAATTGTGGTCCCATTCAATTTGAAATTTATCCGCCAGGGATAAAATGATCTCCGAGGTGGATGAGCAACTGTTATCGATGAGATTGATTTTTCCATAGCGCGTATTTTGGGTGTGCCGGTCGATATTGATGAGGGGTAGGCTTTGGAATTCCTGGGCGTAAGTTTCCACAATTTCCCCCAAGCCGGTGAGACGGATGGTATCTAAAACAATTAAAAGATCGGCCTCGAGACTGGTAAATGAATATTGGATTTGTTCCGGCGTTAAATTATCCTTTTGGGGAGTAATCACCAGATTAAAGTTGTCTCCCTGAGTGAAATAGGAGACCTTCTCGACCATGTCTTTACCGCCTTTAATTTCGATGATTAAGTTTCTGGGGCCAAGCTGGTGATTGATCTTTTCAACACCTTTTAAAAACTGAAGTTCGGCAGGAACAGCCTCAGGAGAAATCAAAACGAAGTCTTTCTTTAATTTCTGAAAGATTTGCCCTAAAGATAAAAGCGCGGCCAAACTATCCAGCGATAAATTTTTATGGGTAAAAACAGCGATTTTACGCGCTTCGGCAATGAGATCCTGAATTTGACTGATAGAGGCTTGAATTTCCATAATGGAAAATTTATCCTTTCTTTCCTTTTAAAGCATATATTCCCACAGGCTTTGCGCCGTGGTACTATTTTCTGAAAGAAAACAAACTTGTTTATATATTTCGCTTCGCGAAAATTTGAAAGCTTCGTCCCTGCCTACCGTCAGGCAGGCACGGGTAAAGTAAGTGGTCTTCGCTCACGAAATATAAAATTCTATCATGTCCTATAGTCTTGTGTCAACCCCGGGTAATTTCGAGGATGTCTCGCTTTTCGAAATTAAAATCGGGCTCGATGGTTAAACCGCATTCCAATCCTTTTTTAACTTCGCGCACTTCTTCTTTGAGATGTTTGATGGTTTTTATTTTCCCGGCGTGGACTTCTGCTTCATCCCGATAGATTTTGATTTTATCGTTTAAGGCTATTCTTCCCTCCGAGACTTTCACCCCGGCAATCGTTTTTCCCAAGCTGCTTTGGAAGAGACCGACCACTTCAGCCCGACCCAAGATTTTTTCTTGTACCTCATCGGTGACTTCGCCCCATAAGGCTTCCTCAATTTCCTCCAACAACTCGTAGATTAAAAGGTAATGTTTGATCAAGACTTTTTCTTCTTTGGCCATTCTTTCCATTACGGGAGGAACTTTAAGCCTGAAACTTAAAACCGAGGCCCCGGCAGTTTTGGCCAGCAGAACGTCTGATTTATTAACTTCACCCACTGCCGCATGCAGGATTTTAAGTTCGAACTGATCGGAATGTATATTTTTTAATGAAGAAACTATCGCCTCCAAAGACCCTTCACTCTCAGCTTTGATAACCACATTTATTCCCGGCTTCTCGATTTTAGGCTCCAAAAAGTCTTGCAGGGTTAATTCTTTGTAATCTTCTTTCTGGAGAATTTGGGGCGCTTCCCTGTGTTCCATTTTCCCTTTTGACTCATAAACTTCTGCCCCCAAGGCAGGAGCATCTTGGAATCCTACCACCTCAACCGGCGTTGAAGGCAAGGCCGAAGGAATCTGTTTGCCCCATTCGTTGATTAGGGCTCTAACTTTCCCGCGAACACCTTCACTGCTCAACGTCTGGCCGACCTTTAAAGTCCCGTTTTTGACAATGACCGAAGCCACCGGACCTTTATGGGAATCGGGGTGAGACTCGACAACCACCGCGGAAAGCGGGCCCTGCGGATCAGCTCTAAGCTCCAACATTTCGGCCAGCAAAACAATCATTTCCAAAAGATCGTCAATCCCTTTTTGCTGTTTGGCCGAAATTAAAACCGCCACTGCCTCTCCGCCCAATTCTTCTACCAAAACATCTTCTTTGGCGAGTTGACTTTTGACCTTTTTGATGTTGGCTCCCGGCAAATCGATTTTGTTGATGGCCACCAAAAGTGGGACTTTGGCCTCTTTGGCGTGGTTTATAGCTTCCACGGTCTGAGGCTTAACCCCGTCATCAGCCGCCACTACCAAAACCACCAGATCTGTCACCTTGGCTCCGCGGGCGCGCATGGCGGAAAAAGCCTCATGCCCCGGAGTATCAATAAAGGTTATTTTGTGGGAACCTTCCTTGGATGGAAACTCAATTTGATAGGCCCCGATTTTCTGGGTGATCCCGCCCTCCTCTTTGGCCGCCTCATTGGTCTTTCTGATGACATCCAGAAGCGTGGTTTTGCCATGGTCAACATGCCCCATGATAGTCACGATGGGAGGACGAATCTCAGTTTTGATTGATTTACTTGCCTTCTTTTTTTTCATAAGTCACGATCCCAATCTTTTTAATTTTACTTCTGAAAGCTTTATTAAAAGCCCTTTTTTGACCAGCTTTTTCAAGACAGGCGGGGTTGGCGTGAACCTTTAGATCTTCTTTTTTCTTCAACCCTTTTTGCACGGCTTCAATCTCCCCGTCGGTTCGGCAAAGATAAGCCCCGCGGCCGGAAAGCCTGCCGCTGACATCTAAAATTATACTTCCCGTCTGATCTAAAACCACCCGGGCCAGTTCTCTTTTAGGACGGATGGTTGAGCAGCCGATACAAGTGCGCAGGGGTATTTTTTTTAAAGACATGTTAATTAGCTCAAAATTCAAAAGTAAAAAGTCAAAAGTCAAGATTAAAACAATATAACTCAAAACTTATAACTTAAAACTCAAAATACCACACATTCCAAAGGCACCCTCTTGTCATCCTGATCCCGTCTTGACGGAAGAAGGATCTAGCAGCAAAGATACATTTCGCTAGATTCTTCCCCCACCTCCGCTTATCTAGCGAATGGCGGGTCGAATAATAAAAATATTATTCTTCGACTAACCCCGCTGAGCGGGGGCATGGAGAAGTACAAATGAGAAAGGAAGTTCTCCACGTTGGTCGAACAATAAATAGCTGACTACTAACTCCCCAGCGCCTTGGTAATCTCTTCCAGCGACTTTTTGCCCAAACCCTTAATCATCTGCAACGACTCTTTTTTCTGTTTCAAATCCTTGAGGCTTTTGATTCCTTCTTTATTTAAAAGAGTTACCACCCGCTTAGAAATGCCCGCTACCTCCAACTTTTTAGTCTGAGTTTCAGTTTCTTCACCTTTTTCCGCTTCCTGGCTTACTTTCTTTTCTTTATAGCCTTTGATATCAATTTTCCAGCCTGTCAAGCGCGCCGCCAATCTGACATTCTGACCTTCCTTGCCGATCGCCAATGAGAGCTGATCTTCATTGACAAAAACTTTGGCTTCTTTGTTGGATCTTTTGATTTTGATCTCAACCACTCTGGCAGGCGAGAGAGAAGCCGCAATAAATTTTTGCGGATCGTCGCTATAGGAAACGATATCGATTTTTTCATTAAAAAGCTCTTGGGTGACGGCTTGAACTCTCACTCCCTTTTGCCCTACACACGAGCCTATTGGATCCACTCCCTCGCGATTGGAGAAAACGGCAATCTTGGAGCGCGAGCCGGGTTCGCGGGAAATGACCTTGATTTCGACTGCTCCGGAATGGACCTCCGGCACTTCGATCTCAAACAGTCTTTTAACCAGCTCGCGGTCGGCGCGTGAGAGGATAATCTCATAACCCCGATTGGTTTTTTTAATCTCTTTGATTAAAACCTTAAGCCTTTGATTAAGACGATAATACTCACCTCCCACTTGTTCTTGGGGCGGCATAACGCCGGTGGTGCGGCCGATATCTAAAATGACATTCTTATCCTCAAATCGCTGTACCATGCCAGAAACAAGGTTGCCGACTTTATTTTTAAAGTCATCTAAGATCGCCTCTTTTTCGGCTTCACGGATTTTTTGTAAAATAACCTGTTTGGCAGTTTGCGCCGCAATTCTTCCAAAACCAACCGGAGTCACGTCTTTTCCTTCCTGTAAAATTTTTGCTTCGCCGGTTTCCCTGTCCAACTGAACTTCTAAATCTTCGGCCACTGCCCCATAATCTTTACGGTAAGCCGCCAAAAGTGCGGTTTTTATGGTTTCCAAAACAACTTCAGGTGTGATGCCGCGCTCGGAACAAATTTGGTTGATGGCTGCCGCAAATTCTGTCCGGATCATCTTTTTTCTCCTTTTTTAACAACTAACAAAAAAGTGGGTTTTTCTTCCCACTTCGCTTTAGAACAAACATTTGATTATAAAACAAATTTTAACACATTCTGCTTTTTGAAGTCAAGTTTTTGGTGTGAAATGAAAGGTTGGCATATTCTTTGATATCTGGTAAGATATTGGGTGTATTCAGTTTTAATTCAATAAAGAATTGTAAAAAAAACTTTTGTTTTCTTTATCATTAGATTGAAATTTTTATTTGGAAAATAAAGCCTATGCAATCATTATTTAACAAAAAATTTGTAATCGGCGAAAAATATCATGAGAACAATGATCTCACTCTTTATTTAGGAGATTGTATGGATTTGCTCAAGCAAATTCCTGACAATTCGGCTCAGTTGGTTGTCACTTCTCCACCCTACAATATCGGCAAAGAATACGAAAAAAGGCAAAAGCTTCAAAGCTATCTTGATTTTCAAGAGCAGGTCATCAAAGAATGCTATCGTATCCTAAAACCAGAAGGCAGTATTTGTTGGCAAACTGGGAATTATGTTGATAATGGTTCGATCATTCCTTTGGACATTGTTATATATCCGATTTTTAACAAACTTGGAATGAAAATGCGCAACCGCATTGTTTGGTATTTTGGGCACGGCTTACATGCTTCCAGACGTTTTTCAGGGAGATATGAAACGATTGTTTGGTTTACCAAAACAGATAATTATTTTTTCAATCTTGATCCTGTTCGTATACCACAAAAATATCCTGCAAAAAAACATTTTAAAGGAGATAGGCGGGGTGAACTTTCGTGCAATCCTTTAGGTAAAAATCCAGCGGATGTTTGGGATATTCCAAATGTAAAAAGCAATCATACTGAAAAAACCGAGCATCCTTGTCAATTTCCCGTAGCTTTGATCGAAAGACTTGTTTTATCAATGACGCAAGAAAGTGATCTAGTTTTTGATCCTTTTATGGGAGTTGGTACAACTGCGGTCGCTTCACTTTTGCATAATCGAAAAAGCGCCGGAGCAGACATAGAACAAAAGTATTTAGATATTGCCAAAAAGAGAGTGAGCCTTTTATCTTATGGACAACTTAAAACAAGACCAATGAATCAACCTATCTACAAACCAAAACAAAATAATCAACAAAGTCTTTTTGTTGAATTTGGCGATGATGTTCGCCTTGCTTTAATCAATTAATACCATGAAAATTGCTCAAAAATATTCACATTTAAACGGCGAAGAATATCTCATTGTCCATCATAAAAAACTCTACCATGAGATTATCAATACTATTAAAAGCATTAGTGCCGACAAATTCATGACGAAACAAAGCAAGGAAAAAACCATGAAAGGCAAAATGCTTTACAGCCCCGTTGATATAAATAAAGAATTTAACAAAAAGTTTAATGCAAAAAATTGGCACGAAAGTCGTTATCAATATTACATTACAACTGATCCAAAACTAATGAATAAGTTAATTGTTTTACCTTATACGAAACAGAAAGATTTCTTAATCAAACATGGGAACAAAGAGCCAATTTCTTCATATAAACAAACCGACTTTGTAAAAGATCGGATCGCAATTGAAGTACAATTTGGGAAATATGCTTTTGTCGCATTTGACCTTTTTGTGAAGCATTTGCTATTTTATTCTGGCGGTGTGATCAACCTTGGTATTGAAATTTTGCCAACCAAGAAAATGCAATTACAAATGTCTTCTGGTGTGGCGTATTACGAAGGCGAGGTTTACAACGTTCTTCGTCATGGTCGTAATAATCCGCCAGTTCCTCTTTTAATCTTAGGCATCGAACAGTAAAAATATGTCATTCCCTATAGGAATTTCATTAGTAGGTAATAATCTCTGGGATGAAAAAATTGCCTAAAAGAAAAAAATAGTTTAGAATCAGAGGATGAAAATCCTAGCTAAAAAATATCTCCTTCTTTCTTCTTTCCTGGAATCGCTTTTAACTGTCACCTATTGCCTGGGCGTGGGTCTTTTGATGACCTATCTTGGAGCCCACTTTTCCCAACCCAATCAAATTGTAGCCTCTCTACTCTTGCTTTTGCTTTTTATCGTCTCGGCTCTGATTACCGCCACTCTAGTCTTAGGCTATCCCATCTATTTCTTTCTTCAGAAAGATCTTAAAACCGCCATCCAAAACTTGATTTTGAATGTTGTCTGGCTTACAATTTTTATTATCTTTATAATTCTTATTTTTCTCTAGTAAACTACGATGCAGTTTTTTAAAACCGAGGGATTATTCAACCGTCTTTTTAAAAACACCCACAAGGTGGGCGAACTTAAAGATAAGGTCTTCAAAAAGACTAAGCCTTTTGTTGCCCCAACCTTATTGGTTATTGTAGCCGGCGGAATCTTTTTCTTTCTTTCGAAAAGACTTACCCGTCAACTGGATAAAATCAAACGGCACGTTGATCATAACTCGCTCAGGAAAAATCAGCCTTGATGTTTAAAAAAATTCTCGTCTTTGCCAAAAACGATCCCCTTTCGCGTTCCCTAGCCTCTCAGATTGCCGAAAAACTCAAGGCGACTTTCGTATCTGAAGCTGCCATAAAAAGACGCTTTCAGGCGGATTTAATCATTGTGATCGGCGGCGATGGAACGGTGATTAGGGCTGAACGTCTTTTTCCTTCCGTTCCCAAATTCACTTTCGGCTCCGGAAGACTGGGTTTTTTAAGCAGCCTTAAAGCCCAGGATTGGGAGGCGGGAATCAAAGCATTTACAACTCAAAAGTTTATCCTTGAAGAACGGCTCAAACTCTCATCTCCGTCGTGTCCTGCGGCTCTGAATGAATATTTAATCAAGGGGACTGAGGGAAAAATGTTTGAAGCTGAAGTTTGGATTGATAAAAAGCCGATGGGTGGAATCCGCGGCGACGGAATCCTGGTCTCTACCCCCACCGGATCGACCGCCTATGCCCTTTCTTGTGGCGGACCGATTGTCTATCCGACTGCCAAAAACATAAGCCTTATTCCGGTCAACCCTTTCCAGTTGGGCAGCCGGCCGATCGTGTTGGCGGATACGGCGACCATTCAAATTCAACTCATGACACCGGGGCGTCTTTTTGCTGACGGCGAATTTCTCAAAACGGTTGATCCTAAAAAAACGGTTACTTTTAAAAAAGCCAAAAACACAGCCCGGTTTGTTCTTTTACCCCAATCGTCGAATTTCTTTGAAAAATTGTCGCTTTTACGTTAAAATGTATCTTTTCATTCCCCGCTGACTCAGCGGGTTGGTTGAAGAATAATCTTATCGTTCTCTCCGCCGATTCGGCAGAGAGAACCACTTTCGGTTTTATTGTTCGATCCGCGGTGGAAAACTACATCTTTCTTTTATTAATTGTACTTCTCCATTCCATCCTTCGACAAGCTCAGGATTCCAGTCGAAGAATATTATATTGTACAACTAAAATGGAGAACCACCTCTCTATTTTGACTTTTAACTTTTAACTTTTGACCTTTGACTTTTACTTTTAACTTATCTTTATGATCGAACTAAAAAACATCACCAAATCCTATCTTTTAGGAAAAAACAAAATCTTGGCCCTTGATAACCTGAGTCTGACCATAAAAGAAGGCGATTTTCTGGCGATTGTGGGCCCATCTGGCTCCGGCAAGTCAACGCTGCTCCATCTCATCGGTGGCCTGGACAGGCCCATAAGCGGCACGGTTTTTGTTGAGGGGGTGGACATCTACTCCCAGAAGGATAAAGATCTGGCCTTTTTCCGCAATCAAAAAGTCGGTTTTGTTTTTCAAACCTTTAATTTGCTTCCCACTTTAACTGCCTGGGAAAATGTTGCCCTGCCTTTGACGTTTAGCAACGTTCCGCCCAAACAACACAAACTAAAAGCCTTGCAGGTTTTAGAAAAAGTGGGTTTAGGGCAAAGGGCTTCGCACAAGCCCAGCGAACTTTCCGGCGGAGAAAGCCAAAGGGTGGCAATCGGAAGAGCTTTGATTAATAACCCCCAGATGATTTTGGCCGACGAACCCACCGGCAACCTTGACTCCAAAACCGGTGGGGAAATTATGGATCTTTTTCAAGAATTGAATGTAAAAGAAAAAATCACGATTATTTTAGTTACCCACAACCAAGAAGATGCTAAAAAAGCTAGAAAAACTTACCGTATTTTGGATGGAAAAATTATCTAAAGAGGAAAAAGATGAAACTTTTTGATCCGGTTAAACTGGCGGCCCGTAACTTAACCCGCCGCAAACTACGCTCTTTCTTAACCTCCTTTGCGGTTTTTATCGGGGTGGCACTTCTGACCGTGATGATCTCTTTGGGCCTAGGGGTTAGAAAATGGATGGTGGACCAAATCACGGGACAAGTGGAATATACCCGGATTACGGTTACTCCCAAAGGCTCTCTGGGGATGGGAAGCTCACTTTTGACGAGCGGATCAGGAAGCCTTTCTTCTGATAGCCAGGAAGAAGAGATTAAAATCATCGATGACGAAACGGTCAAGGAAATTGGAGATATCAACCATGTCACCCAGGTACAACCCATGTTAATGATGGTCGCACAAAAATTAAGAATTGAAGGTCAGGAGCAATTTTTGAAAACCGCCATCGGAGCCGGGTTCGACATTATAGAGAACGACGCCTACAACAAAAAAACTCTATCTGGCAGTCTTGCCGGCTGGTATGAAAAACCCGACAATATTCTTTTAACCAATCGCACGCTTGAAAATTATAAACTGACCGTGGACGATGTTATCGGCAAAACTGTACAACTCTCTTTTTCCAAAACTTTGGGCGGTTTGCAAAACTTTACCCAAACCAAGGCTGAAGAGTTTTCTTACGAATTCAATCTCGCGGGAGTAATCGACGTCGGCAGTGACCAGGCCAATTTTTTGATTCCGGTTAATGCCGCAGCCGAAATTCAAGCCCTCAGATTAAACATGGATAATACCGACGAATATATAAAAAACGCGGGTTATCCTTTTTTGTATGTCAACACCGATGATCTGAATAACACGCCGGAGGTGGCGCAAAAAATTAGTGACCTCGGATATCAGGCAACCACCGTTGAAGACCTGATCGGCATGATCAACCGCATCTTTTTTGTGGTCCAGGGAGTTTTGGCAGTTTTCGGGCTGATTGCTTTGGGAATTGCGGCTTTGGGAATCATCAACACCATGGTCATGGCCATTTATGAGCGCACCAAAGAAATTGGCATTTTGAAAGCGATCGGCGCCACCAAGAGCGATATCAGAAAGATCTTTATGGCCGAAGCCGGCATGATTGGTTTTTTCGGTGGAATTTTTGGAACAGCCGGAGGCTTTCTTTTCAACTTTTTGGCTAACAAAGGATTGAATGTCTATCTGACCTCACAAGGTGAAGATCCCCAAAATCTTTTCAGCTTTCCCCTCTGGTTAATCTGCGGAAGCATCGTGTTTGCCGTCATCTTAGGAGTTTTGGCCGGACTTTACCCGGCAGAGAGAGCCGCCAAGTTAGACCCCATCGAAGCCTTACGTCACGAGTGAAAAGTAACCCAAAAGTCAAAACGAACAAACGGTGTCATCCTGAGGAGTCCCGCTAGGCGGGACGACGTGAGGATCCCGTTGGATTTAGGATTAAATACGAGATTCTGCGAAAATTAAGGAAGGAGACTTTGTAGCGGCGATTTTCAAATCGCCATGGTTTAATCCCTGGAAACCTAAAGGTTTCCGCTACGGCAGAACTTGTATTATGGTTGTCTCGTAGCGGCAACCGTAAGAATTGCCATCTATAAAACCTCACCTAGCCTCTCCTGCAAGGAGAGGGAAAATGTCGTGTCTTCCATACGTCACCGCTGTCATCCCGAGGAGTCCGCCGAGTCGGCGGGGCGTGGAGAAGTACAGCTAAAACTCATTCACAAGAGTTGGGGAAAGAAAGAGTGGCACTTTCAGAGGAACTTTTGCGATAGTCAATTTTGGTAGGTTTGGGTTTTTCGCGGCTGAAAAATTGGTAATAACCCTGCAGACAGGCCCTACCCGAATCTACTTTTTCAACCTCGTATCGCGTTACTTTACACGCAGCCAGTTTGTCTTGCCGATATTCGGCAATGGCTTGGCTGACAACTGAAATATATTTAGGATTAAATGAACCTTCAATTTTATATTCAGTTACACAAAAAAAAGGGAAAAAATAAATTCCCCAGATAATCAAAATGCCAACCACAAAAAAGCCAGCCGTGATGATAACCCCTTTATGCAAAGGCTTCTGGTTAACTTTCGACTGTCGGCTCGGTGGCGGCATCTGGTGTTCCTGATGTTGAACTTGCAGCTTCTTCATGTTTCTCTTTTAAAGCCTCGACTATCTTTTCTTCCGGTAAGCCTTGTTGCCTTAATTTTTCAGCGAAATCTTGATCCGCTGCTTTTTCCTGACTTCCCAAAACCGAGGGGTCGCCCTTGACTTCAACTTCTTTGACCAGATTTTGGGCTTGAGGATCTAAATCCAGTTTATTAATAAAATCATGATCTGAAACCGCCATGGTGCGAACCTGAGGCGATGCCGCGCTCCCCGCTCCCTGACTACCGGTTGCTACGGCTTGACTCACCGCCTCCTCATTTTTAGGTTGAACAGCCGAAAGTGGGGCACTGTCTTTGGATAAAAACGGTGGTTCCTTTTTTGCCGGCTCAAATTGATCACCCGGAATCGCAGTTCTTGCCAACGGCTCTTCTTCATCCACTTGGCTTGGTGGACGATTTTGTGTTTGGGCAGTTGAAGTTGCCGGTTTATCGAAAAGAACCGAAGTTTCCGATTTTAAAGGCAATGTTTCGTCAATCATTGGAGTGGTTTTTTGAATTTCTTCTATTTGTTTATCAACTTCTTCCTGAGGAGAAGTAACTTTTCCGCTGTCACCCTGTTGAGATTTTTCTTCCGCCTCAACCAGGGGCTCTAATATACTGGTGGTATCTGCCATCTTGGGAGTTTGAAGAGGTGATGTCTGAACCTGGGAGACTTCTGCCGTAGTAATGCTTTTGAGTTCCGCTTCCGGGGAAGATTCAGGCAAAACCGGTTCTGGTTTTTGAAAGTCAGCTGTTGCTTGAGTTTGCGCATCCGGCGTTTCCGCAACCGGTTTTTCTGCCAGCGGTTGGGTTTGGGACGTCGGAGACGGCACAGATGGTTGTTGTCCCAAATCGACTTCTTCCACTGCTGCTGTTGGCAGCGGTTGGGGTAAGTTGTCGGCAACGGGCCGGATTGGTCCAGCCAAAGGAACAATCGGACGGACAATTTTAGGTTTGGCACTCTCGCCGGCCATTTTGGTTTGGATTACTCTTTGGGCGTCATTTTGGTCTTGGAGATTTGGACCAATCGTCTGAGGAGTAGAATCGTCGGTGAGGGAATTGTTGTTATCAAAAACCATCGCATCTCCTCTATAGAAGGTTTTACTTAAACTTTATCATAGCAAATTTCAACTTCAAATGTCCAGTCTGACAACTGCAACTTAACACTCCTTTTCCACGGAATCTCTCCCCAGCTAAGGTAGTAAGATGACAGCCCATTCACCCGAAAAACTTTTTCCAAAACGCTTCCGGGCTTTCTTCTTTTTTTAATTCATTGAATAACTCTTTTCCCCGATTGCTTAAACGGCTTGGGGTTTTGACGATCACCTTCACATACTCATCGCCGCGACCGGTACTATGCAATCTTTGTATCCCTTTTCCTTTCAGTCTAAACTGAGTGCCGGTTTGGGTGCCGGCTGGAATTTTTAGTTTAACCGTTTCCTTAATCGTCGGCACTTCTACGACATCCCCCAGGGCCGCTTGGGCAAAACTAATCGGAATCTCAAGATAAACATCTTCTCCTTCCCGCTTGAGGAAAGAGTGCCCGCTCACTTTGAGATGCAGGTATAAATCTCCATAGCCTCCTCCCCGTTCGCCGGCGTCTCCTTCTGAGGCATAGCGGATTTGACTGCCGTTGGCAACTCCGACCGGGATTTTAACTTTCATCTGGTGGTTTTGAGCCAAAACACCTCTGCCGCGACACTCCGGACATAAGTTTTTAATAATCTTTCCCTCACCGTTACAACGGGAACAGGTAGCAACCGTCGCAAATGAGCCGAAAATCGTACGCTGTACCCTTTGCATCTGCCCGCTTCCGCCGCAAGACGGACAGGTTTGGACAGACGACGTATCAGCCGCACCGCTGCCTTCACATACCCGACATTTTTCCAGTCTACGATAGGCGATTTCCTTTTCCGTTCCCAGAGCCGCTTCGGAAAAAGAGAGGCTTAACTCATAGCGCAAATCCTGTCCCTGTCTTGAACCTGCACTTTGTCTTTTTCGTCTGCCGGACCTTTCTCCAAAATCAAAAGGGGAAGATGAGCCAAAAAATTGCTCAAAAATTTCAAAGGGGTCCGAAAAACCTCCGAAATCAGAATCGAATCCCGCCCCCGGTTTCCCGGTATAAGTCCGATATTGGTAGGCTCCTCCGCCCGGGAAACCCGAGGCCTGGTCAAAAGCCGCGTGCCCAAATTGGTCATAAGCCTGACGCTTCTTGGTGTCTGATAAAATTTCATAGGCCTCGGTGACTTCTTTGAATTTCTTTTCAGCCTCAGGGCCTTTGTTGCGATCCGGGTGATATTGCAAAGCCAGTTTCCGATAGGCTTTTTTAATCTCTTCTTTACTGGCGTTTTTGGCAACAGCTAAAGTTTCGTAATAATCACGTTTGGTGGCCAATGGAATGCTCCTTAATCTATCCCCTCTCTTTTGGAGAAGGTATCTTGTCTTTGATTTTTTGCTGAAACAATCCTCACATTCGCCGCTACGAGACAACCGTCATGCAAGTTCTTCCGTAGCGGAAACCTTCAGGTTTCCAGGGGCTAAACCATGGCGATTTAAAAATCGCCGCTACATTCCTCTTCTTTCCTGTGTCATTCCCGACCTGATCGGGAATCCAGTCCGTCCTACTACTCTCCAACGGGATCCCGCATCCCGCCGATTCCCTGCCTCGCCGGCAGGCGGGGGCGGGCGGGATGACACTGGTGGCGTGCGGGATGAAACTGTTTTTTGAATTTTAATTGATTTAAGCTTTGAATTCGAAGCTTAGAATCTATGATTTAGTGCTTACCCAATAAGTAAGAGATTGCTTCGTTCCTCGCAATGACGCTCTTTTTCAAGTTTCAATTTTCAATTTTAACTTTTCTTTAATAATACCAAAGCCCCGGAAAAAATCCGAGGCTTTGTCAAGTATTTTTTCTTGCAGAAAACTTACTCCTCAACCACTTCCCCTTCTTTGGCTTTGCCGTTGCCGCCTTGAGATTCATCGTTTCCCTCGTCGGTTTTGGCTTCTTCCTGGGTTGAACCGGAAGCTTTCTCACCTCCCGGCTGTTTTTGGTACATTGCCTGTCCGATTTTTTGGATAGCCTGCGAAAGCTCGTCTGTCTTTTGCTTTAATTCCTCGGCCTCAGCTGTTTGGAGAACCTCCCGCAAGTCTTTGACTTTTTCCTCGACTTCCTTTTTAACCTCAGCCGACACCTTGTCCCCGGCGTCTTGCAAACTTCTTTCGGCTGAATAGCAAAGACTGTCAGCCAGATTTTTGGCT
Source organism: candidate division WWE3 bacterium CG_4_9_14_3_um_filter_43_9 (assembly GCA_002791435.1). Taxonomy (GTDB): domain Bacteria; phylum Patescibacteriota; class CPR3; order CPR3. The sequence continues at coordinate 4,717 of PFXB01000053.1, read as the reverse complement.
TCAATCTGTTCCTTTTTCTGTTTATCTTCCTCAGCGTGAGCTTCGGCATCTTTGGTCATCTTCTCGACTTCATCCTCTGCCAGGCCGGTCGAGCCGGTGATGGTAATTTTCTGTTCTTTACCGGTGGCTTTGTCTTGAGCCGAGACATTTAAAATGCCGTTGGCGTCGATGTCAAACGAAACTTCAATTTGAGGAATACCGCGTGGAGCCGGCGGAATGCCGTCCAAAATGAATCTCCCCAGGGATTTGTTATCCGCGGCCATTTCGCGCTCGCCTTGCAAAACGTTGATTTCCACCTGCATTTGGTTATCAGCGGCGGTTGAAAAAACCTGCGATTTGGAGGTCGGAATAGTGGTATTGCGCTCAATTAAGGGAGTCCTCACCCCGCCCAAAGTTTCGATGCCCAGAGTCAAGGGAGTGACGTCTAAAAGCAAAACGTCTTTCACTTCTCCGCCCAAAACTCCGCCTTGGATGGCAGCGCCTACCGCCACCACCTCATCCGGGTTGATTCCCTTGTGCGGCTCCTTGCCGAAAAACTTCTTGACAGTCCCGACGACCTTCGGCATTCTGGTCATCCCGCCCACCAAGATCACTTCGTGAATATCTTTGACTTCTAAACCTGCGTCTTTTAAGGCTGCCTTACAAGGTCCGATGGTTTTTTCGACTAATTCGCCGACCAGCTGCTCCAATTTTGCACGGCTCATCCTGTAAGAAAGGTGTTTAGGTCCGGCTGTATTAGCGGTAATAAACGGCACCGAAATATCCGTTTCCTGCGAAGAAGAAAGTTCGATCTTGGCTTTTTCAGCCGCATCGCGCAATCTCTGCAGGGCCTGCTGGTCGGAACGCAAGTCAATCCCGTTTTCCTTTTGGAATTCATCCGCCAGAAAGTTGATAAGCAACTGATCAAAGTCGTCTCCGCCCAAATGGGTATCCCCGTTGGTGGATTTGACTTCGTAAACGCCCTCTCCGAGCTCCAGCACCGAAATATCAAAAGTGCCGCCGCCCAAGTCGTAAACCGCAATCGTCTGCGCTTTTTTCTTGTCCAAGCCATAAGCCAAGGCCGCGGCCGTAGGTTCGTTGATGATGCGCTGTACCGTTAGTCCCGCAATTTCTCCGGCTTGTTTGGTGGCTTGGCGCTGGCTGTCGTCAAAATAGGCCGGAACAGTAATCACCGCTTCTGTAACTTTTTCGCCAAGGTAAGCCTCGGCATCGGTTTTGCATTTCTGTAAAATTTTGGCCGAAATTTCCTGCGGTGTAAACTGCCGACCTTCAGCCTCAACCACTGCCATGCCGTTTCTGCCTTCTTTGATGTCGTAAGGAAGCCATTTGATATCGAATTGGACAGATTTGTCTTTATACTTTCTGCCCATTAAGCGTTTAATCGAAAAAATGGTGTTTTTGGGATTAACCACCGCTTGCCGTTTAGCTACCCGACCCATGATGTTTTTAATAGGGTCAACTACCGAAGGAATGATATTTTCTCCTTCGGAGGAATGAATGACTTTCGGCGCCCCACCCTCCATGACGGCCACGCAGGAGTTGGTGGTACCAAGGTCAATTCCAATAATTTTTGCCATATAAACCTCCTTAAATAAAAATTAAAAATGCAAAAGTAAATAGCTATTGGCTTCTAGCTACCAGCTACTGGCCTTTTTAGTTGTACTTCTCCATTGCAGTCGAAGAATAATCATTCTATTGTTCGATCCGCCGAATCGGCGGAAAGAACTACTGTTCATTGTCTTATTGTTCGAGCGTAAGTCGAGAACTACAATTTTGCATTTTTACTTTTGAATTTCTACCGCTTGCTTTTTCCCGACCTTCACTTTGGCCGGCAGAATAACCTTATCTTGTAATTTATATCCTTTCCCCAAAACTTTGGTCACCTTGCCCTCCCCACCTTCTTCCACCTCAATACAATCATGGATGTGGGGATCGAAGTCTTCGCCTTCCGCCCCAATTTCTTCTATCTTATATTCCGCCAGTACCTTTTTAAACTGGTTGACGATCAATTCTAAGGCTTGGTCTTTGAAATGAGTAGCTGCCTTTTCCAGGTCTTCGAAAAGCGGCAAGATTTTCAAGAACAAATCCTCATTGGCATGGCGTACGAAATCCGTCCTCTCTTTGGTGGCACGCGCCTCGAGGTTACGGTAATCCGCCACCGCCCGTTTGAGTTGATTTAAAAACTCTTGGTTTTCTTTTTTGAGCCTTTCAATTTCCTGTGTTTCTTCTTTTTTGATCTTCATTTTAAGCATTTTGAGTTTTGAGTTATTTTATGGTACTTCTCCATTTCGTCCTCCGAATCGGAGGACTCCAGTCGAAGAGTAATTCTATTGTTCGACTTTGATGGAGAACGACCTTAATTTTGAATTTTTACTTTTGAATTTTGAACTGTTATTTACCATTCAATCTTAAACAATTTCTTTAACCCGAATTCAATTAACCATAAAATCGAGGCTGCCAAAATAAACCAAATTGCAAAATCTAAAATCCAATTGCCTATCTTCCAAAAGGATAGCGGCAGCCAGGAAGGAAAGGGTCCGCCGCCACTCCAATCGACAAAAGTTCCGGCAAAATAATAACCCAAGGGAAAGCCGCGCCAAATTCCATAAGCCGCGCCATTTTTCAAGAGCTCAAAATTAGCAAAATTGAAGCTGGTAACGGTCAGGGTGGCCGCTACTCCCAAAACGACAATTAACTTTATTAGTTTTAAATAATTGCTCATTGAATGCTTAAACTAAAATCTGAATGATTGAGATTAACAAATGAACCTTACCAATTCCCGCTTAATTCGGACAGCAGGTCACTGATAAATCTCACCCACGGAATAATACGAGGATAATCCATGCGTGACGGACCAAAAACTCCCAAGTTGCCGGAAATGTTACCCAGATCATAGGGCGCATAAACCAGGCTGCAGTTGCCGAAAGTTGGCATGCCCAAATCGTCACCAATTAAAACTCGCACCGGGCTTTCGCTTGTTACCCGTGAAAATAGATTGAGCAGTATTTCGTGCTGGTCTAAAAGAGAAAGCACGGATTTCGTGAGATCAATATCGTAAAATTCCGGGTAGTTCAAAATATTTGAGATGCCGGAATAATAAACCGGGCCTTCCTCAACGGTCGCCATTGATAGCTCTCCGGTCTTGTCAGCTAAAACTGCAACCGCTTCGCGAATTAACTTCTCCCTTTCAAATCTTTTCTCCCAGAGGCGCTGGCGCAAAGAAGTTTCGGAGACCACCGGGATGCGTTCTTCTTCCATTAAATCCTTGATAAAAAACCGCAGGGCCATCGCGCTTGGAATTCGTCCCGCCGAAGTGTGAGGTTTTGATAAAAAACCTTTGCGGGTCAACTCAACCATTTCATTGCGCACTGTAGCTGGCGATACTTGAAGATTGTACTTTTGCACAATAGCCTCAGATCCAACCGGTTCAGCCGTTTCAACATATTCCTTGATGATAGCCCCGAGCAGTGCAATCTGTCTTTCGGAAAGATCGGTCATGGCAAGATCTCCTTACTAAAATCTCACTTATATCTAGCACTAATTATATTTATCTGCTAATGTTTGTCAAGTCTCTCTTTGGGGAAGAAGTGATTTTCAACCACGTTTTCTTGTTATCCCACCCGCCGAATCGGCGGATCGGCGGGATGCGGGATTCCGAAGGAAGGAGACTCTGTAGCGGCGACCGCAAGAATCGCCATGATCCGAGAAAATGGAAACCTAAAGGTTTCCGCTACAGTGATAAATTGCAGGGAATTTTACTTTAAAATCAGCTATCACTTGCCTCACTTTTTCCATCTGTTCTTGGTTGCCGATTGCAATCCTCACGAAAGTGTCATCCAACCCAAAATTGCTGTTACCGTTGCCGCGGCTGACAATGATATTCTCTTTTTTAA
>PFXB01000053.1:0-797 GCA_002791435.1 candidate division WWE3 bacterium CG_4_9_14_3_um_filter_43_9 | reverse complement strand
CTGCTGCAGAAAATTTTAGCAAGACCGCGTTGATTTTGGAGGGAAAAACCTTGAAATTTCGACCGTGAAGAAAGGCGGCCAATTCCTCTCTGCTCTCATTGATTTCTTCCCGCATTTTGGAAAAATACTCTTCATGCTCCAAAGCTGAAACCGCGGCCCCAACTGCAAGATAGGAAACATTCGACCACTGGGTTTTGTTTTTGACCTTGGTAATAATCTCGGGCGCGGCGACAATGTAGCCCAACCGCACGCCAGCCATACCGTAGGCTTTGGAAAAACTGCGGAAAACCGCCAGATTCGGGTAATTTTTTACTTCATTGATGACTGACAGATGGGCGAATTCGCCATAGGCTTCATCCACCACCACTATAGCTTGACTGTTGTTTCCAACAAGTTCTAAAACTTTTTCTTGGGCAGTAAAACCCAGGGGGTTGTTGGGATTAGGCAAACAAATCAGGGTGGCCTCGGGCAGATTTTTGGTTTCAATCACAAAATCCATGCCCCGTATGGAAAACACTGTATTTAATTTTTTTCCGTACTCCAAAACGTCGCGATAGACTATATAGGTTGGGGTAAACACAAATGTATTTTCCCCATAGGCTAGAATAAACATCTGGATCGCCTCGTCAATGCCGGCAGTCAGATAAATCATTTCGCAGGGCAGATGATGTTTTTTGGCTAATTTTTCTACCAGGATTTTGGGCTGCGGCTGATAGAGGTTGATGTTTTTGACAAAATCGCGCAGATCCCCATAAATAAAATCCGGCAGTGCGGTTTTGATGGTGGTATATTGCAGG
>PFXB01000118.1:5400-5546 GCA_002791435.1 candidate division WWE3 bacterium CG_4_9_14_3_um_filter_43_9 | reverse complement strand
ATAGTAATCATAGGGATTGGTCGGCGATTTTTGGACATTGATTCGGGCTAAATTTAAAGCTTCGGCAAAATATTTAGGCTCCAGAGCCGCCAATTTCAGGTAGGTTTGGATCAAGCCCTCCCGCAAAATATAATCATGCGGGTTTT
>PFXB01000118.1:212-5364 GCA_002791435.1 candidate division WWE3 bacterium CG_4_9_14_3_um_filter_43_9 | reverse complement strand
TGATCAATTCCGGGCGCTGATTCCCGTCGGTTGCCGCCGCCTTAGCATAGGCTTGCGCTAATTTTTCCCGATAGCGCGGCTCCCAAGGATTGAGTTTGACCGTCAATTGTAATTTTTTGAAAGCCGCCGCAGGATCAGAGTCCAGGTAACTTTTTCCCTGCACAAAAGCGACTTCAGCCAGCCAAAAACGTGACCAGAAAAGTAACGCCAAAACGGTGGCGACCATCGTAAAAGCCAAGCCGACGTTTCGTAAAATTGTGCTCAAGTGATATTCCTTAAACTTCGCAGGCTGGCGGCTTGAGACTAAAATTAAAAGGCAGGCCGCCAATAAAACAAACAGCAGTTGCGTTACAACCACCGAAAAGCCGAAAAAATTGGTAATCCAAAGCGTTGCCTCTGCCATTAAAATTCCCCAGACCAAAAACCAGGTGGAATCGACTTTTTCCTTAAGCAAAAATTTAAGCGTTCTAAAACTTAACGCCACGCTGAAAGCGATATATAAAATCAAACCGGGGAGACCGCTGCCGGCCGCAATGCCGAGATCTTCATTATGAGGCTTGTTGAAAACAAAATCCCACTCAGATGTTTGATTAAGCTGGGCCGGGCGGAAAGGCAGAAAAGCGTAGGCAAAAGTCTCAGGTCCGGTGCCTAAAATTGGATGGGCTGCAATTAGATTTAAAGTTCCCTGCCAGACAATGAGGCGGATGCGAGTGGTTTCGGCTTCAGTCAGAAAGGAGCTAATCGAGGAGGATTTAGTCAGAGCTAAAAAGGCCGTGGCGAAAATAAGCAGGCCGAGCAAAAAAAGCTTCAACTTACTCTTCAATTTAATAATCAAAATGAAAACCCCACAACCTAACGCACCTAAAAGTCCCGCAATCCCGCTGCGCGACTGGGTGAAAATTAGAGAGAAGGCAAAAAGAATAAGCAGAGAGAGCAAAGCCAAAACCGAAAGCCAACCTTTCAGCCTGAGTTTGAAAATTTGCTTGATGCAGCAGAATTTGATCAGCTCCGACGATTTGATGAGGAAAAAAGCCAAGGCTATGGGGATAACGCCGTCCAAAAAAGCCGCCAGCCAGTTAGGTTGGCCGAGTGTCGAAAAAACCCTTTCCCAAGAATGTTGCACCCAGAAGTTTTTATCGATTCCCAGTTTTTGCAAAACCGCATAGATGGAAACTATGGCGGCAGAAGCTAAAAGAAAATGGAGGAAACGGGAAAGCTGCTCTTTGGTTTTAAAAACTGCCAGGAAAACATAGAACAGAATAAAATAGGAAAACCACGACAACAGGCTGCCGTTAAAACGACTGTAGTAACCCCAAAAGGAGGTATAAAAATTGAGCGAAAATAGGGTGGAAAGAGTGAGCAGCATCAAAAACGGCAGGATGAATTTCTCAAAAGGGGTGGGATAAAGTGCGATTTTGCGTTGTAAAAAAGATCTAAGTAAGAAAAGAAAGAGGATGAGAATCGTAAAAAGATAGGTCAACATCATCTTGGGCCACTCGAAAAGTTCGCTGGTAAAAAGGGTGACACTCAGAGGAACCATCAAAATCAAAAGCAAAAAAAGGCTTTCTAAAAATGTTGAGATAAAAGTCAAAAATTTTTCAGAGTTTAGTTTGCAGTTGGGCATAGAAAAATAAGTCAAAAGTCAAAAGTAAAAAGTCAAAATTGAAATACCAAGGTAGTTCTCCATAAAAGTCGAACAATAAGATCATTATGCTTCGACCAATCCCGCCCTCCCCTGTCTGCCGACAGGCAGGGAATCGGAGGGCGGGAGCATGGAGAAGTACAATAAAATAACTTAAAGGTTAAACGTCATCCCGCACTTGACGCGGGATCCCGTAGAGAGAAAAGACAACCCAACGGGATTCCTGCTTATCAACAGGAATGACACCTTAAAAATTTAAAATCAAAATACATAGATAATTAGGATAACTAATCCCATCCAGACAACAATGGAGGATAAAAGCGGCAGGTCGCGGAATAAAACCTCTTCCGGCGTCGACGCCTCCTTTTTTTCGTAGATCACAAAAAGATAGCGAAAGATTCCATAAATCACAACCGGAATGGTGACCATCAGCCACTTGAGATTATCCCAATGGGTGGGAAAGTAGGAAACCCAGCCCTGTTTGATGATCATGGCCGGAGAAGTAAAGGTATAAAACGAATAGGTAATCAAGGAAAAAGCGGTGACAGCGGCGATGATGACATCCAAATATGTTTTAGGATAATGTTGCAGGGTATGGCGGTGCTCGGAAGCCTTGGCCAAGAGCAGGGTTAGTTCGCAGCGTCTTCGGCCGAAAGAAATTAAAAGAGCCCCGGCCGTGGTGCACAAGATAAGCCAGGAAGAAATTGGTGTTTCCGAAACCAAAGCTCCGGCCCAGACCCGCAGGACAAAACCAAAGGCAACGCACAGGGCATCCAGAATAATAATGTTCCTGAAAAACAAACAATAACTGACCATCAGCAGCAGGTAGACGGTGGAGCAGGCAAAGAAATATTCCGATAAACGCCAGGCAAAAAAAAGAGAAATCAAGGCCAGGGTGGCACTGGTTGACAACACCAAAGGAGGATTGAGTAAGCCCCGGGCAATAGGACGGTTTTTTTTGCCTGGGTGCAGCCGGTCTAATTTGCGGTCTAAAAGATCGTTTAAAAGATAAATGCTGGAAGTCAACCCGCAAAAAATGATGACGCCGAAAGATACGGCTTGAAGCTTGTCGGGCTGCAGAAGGTAGCCCCAAAAGACAATGGGGATGAAAAGAGTCATATTTTTGATCCATTGTCTGGGACGCATGGAGATGAAAAGATAGTAGAGCGTTTTCATGTTGATCTTGCCAGCTTACGAATTGAACATTTTTTTAATCCTTAGGCATACTTTACTGATTAAGTTCGTCTCTATAGAGAAACTGATTCCAAATTACCCATCTTCCGATAAACTAAATTGGTTTAGCGCATAGACATACCCCATGCTCACTTTTGAATACGTTTGTCTCTAATTTTAACCGTAAAGACCGAAAAACGCAAAGTGGCTTTTAAAAAGCCTGCTCTGAACGAAATGGAAACCTAAAGGTTTCCGCTACACGGGATAGGCACGTTTGTAGCGGAGAACTTTAGTTCGCCATCATTAGAAAATTCAAAATTTAAGATTTAAGAACTAAAAGGCTTCCAATAATCCAAAAATAGGTTCGACCTGTACAAGCATTCCCCAACCTTGATTTTTTTGTTATAATTGATTTATGATTCGAGGTCTCAAGCGTTTTGCTAAAAAGATTTTTTTATGGATTATTTTCCCGGTTTTGGCCGTAGTTTTATTCTTTGCAATCAGCGGTCAATCATTACCAAATTTTTCTGACCTTGGATTCGGCAATGTTTCCGATTCGGTTAAAGGTTTAACGCAGTCTTCGTTAACAGCCAGTGAAGTTTTAAATTCAGCCTCCCAATTTCTTCATCAAAAAATTAGAATCGAAGGCAAGGTTCACTATACTTTTCGCAATCCCGATTATTTGGGAACCTTCTATTATTTAGATCAACTTCCCTTGAAAATCGATTCTGGCAAGACCCAGATTTGGCAATCGGCCGTAGGCCAGACCAAGAGCGTTGAGGGCGTTTTGGAAGTGAAAACCGTCAGCAATCCAACTTTTGGAGGGAGTACTGATTTGTATTATTTAGAAAACCCTGTACTGATCGATTGATTAGGATCTTTTAGACGCGAGATGGAGCCAAAATCAACCATGGAAGAAAATCCAGACCTTAAAAGTTATTTAAGCCTGGGGACGGCCATTGTTCAAAAACAGGCCGGAATTATTGGTTTGGATCTGGCTGTAGCCAAGGTTAGAAAAATTGGTGGAATTTTAGTTGATGACAGCGGCCAGGTCTTTCAACTTTTGGGGGACCCGATTGAATTATTAGGAAAGTTGGTAGAAGAATATGTCCGTTTGTCAGGGGAAGCGGCGGTCAAATTTTCTACTCAGGCGATTGACTCAATTGTTAAAAATAATCCGCATCTTAAGTTGCCAAAGCAGCTACAAAAGGGATATTCATCTGCTGAGGAATTTTTAAAAAGTTTTTAAAAGAGAGGGATTTTTATGGTTCCATCTAATCTTTCTTTGGGCTTAACCGCCATTTTTTTAATCGGAAGCGGAATTTGGGTTTTGTCATCATATTTTAAGCAACGAAATTACATTCTGGGCTATTTTTCCTATTTTTTACTCGGCATCGGGGGGGCTTCGGCCATCTGGGCGCTTGGCAGTTTTTTGGTGGACAAAAACCCCGGGATAACGGCTTTGAGTTATCCGATAGGCTTGCTTTTGGGCGGGATCGGCATCACTTATTTCACCAGGGTCGGGTTAAATTTAATTATCCCTAAATATGAAAAGCCTATTTTTTGGATGTTTATGGCAGGCAACACGATTTCCACTCTGACGATGTTTTTTGAGGTTATTGTGCCGGAAAGGACGGCCGAAGGAGTGGTCATCTGGAACATCTCGCCAACTCGAGGTTTGTGGATTGTGGTAATTGGAGTAGTCATCACCCTTTTTAATTTAATCCTTTTTTCTTTGGAGGCCGCCAGAGTCAAGAATAAAATTTTGAAAATCCGCGCCATTTTAATTGACCTGGCCCTGGTTTTTTATATGGGCGGAGGATTGGCTCATAACATAGTCAAGACGGAAACTCAGACCATTCTGGCGGATGTAACGACCGCTTTTGGCGCTGCAATTTTATTGGTTGCGGTTTATTTGCAGACTTTAAGTCGGAAGGTGGGTAAGTCAAAATCATGAAGAGCAGTAAAATGGATTTTAGGCCGGCGAAGGATATCCACGCCAGACTGCAAGATTTAATTGAGAAGCTGCAGTTTTTGCACATTGACCGAAAGCAGATTCACTGTTTCAGAAGCTTGGGATCAAAATCGCGTGCCATCGCTCGCATTTGGAGTCTGCCGCGAGTGTGGCAGCTGGCGCTTGCAATCTCTCCGGCTTATGTCATAGAAGTTATCAGTGAAAAGTTTGACGGTTTGACAACGGCAGAGCAAGAGAAGGTTTTAATCCACGAGTTGCTGCACATTCCCAAAACTTTTTCCGGCAGTTTAGTGCCCCATCGGTGTTTCGGCCGCAGGATTGACCGCCGCCGGGTTGAGCAATATTTTAAGGCTTATCAAATT
>PFXB01000118.1:0-102 GCA_002791435.1 candidate division WWE3 bacterium CG_4_9_14_3_um_filter_43_9 | reverse complement strand
ATTCCGTGGGAAGGAAGGAGACTTTGTAGCGGCGAACTTTAGTTCGCCATGACCCGAGAAAATGGAAGAAATGGAAACCTTAAAACTCAAATGTCAAAACTG
>PFXB01000066.1 GCA_002791435.1 candidate division WWE3 bacterium CG_4_9_14_3_um_filter_43_9 | reverse complement strand
TATGATAAATTTGATTACGACAAAAATGTTGATATAGGTATGATCCGTGAATATGTCAAACATGCCCTTACAAATGGCATATTACGAGAGCAGAAAAGCGTATTATCACTTCTCCCTCATCAGCTCTATCTCAGAAATCGTCACTTTCTTCTCCGGGTTTAATCTCACTTTTTGATACTTATTAACCGATTTTTATCTGTTAAAAAAGGGTCTTTTCACTTCGCAAAAAAGGTTCGAAGGTTGAGATTTGAAAATGGGGTTTTGGATGACTGTAGCAAGCTATTCGAGGGAAGTCGGTCACCTGGGGGTGCCCTACTTGGCTGGGTATTACGGACACTATTAGAACCTATTTAATAAGTTTTACGTCGAACAACTAAATCTACGAAGCGTCTGATGTTTAAATTAGTTTAAGTTTTTGTTTTTCCCTAACGGCGATTACCTAACCATAAAGTGTGAGCCTCCTCGGTCCATTCTACTGGTTCACCATAACTGTCGTACATTTGCCATTCCATACCTGATTGTTCTAATGAGTCTAAAAAGACCCTATCAGGGTTCCAATAATAATCAAGCGGGAAAATCCAAGCCTCTCCATCATCTTTCAGCACTCTCTTAATCTCACGCCAACAGGTTGCAAATCCTTCTTCATCAAGCTCCGCAAAAGTATGGGTAGAAATCGACCACGAAGCGACAAAACGATCAAAGGATTCTGGTTTAAAGGGAAGTTCTGGAAATACTGCTTCAACCACGTACGCTTTTTTTGTTTTCTTAACCAATCTTATTTCATCAATCCAAGTTTTTTTCCATCCTTCAATTTCATTTTCTATCTCTTCCGCCGAAACTCCTTTTTCTTGAAGCTCTTTTCTTTTTGCTTCGATCTTTGGAAGAATTTTATTATTGAAGTCAGGGATATCTCTAAAACCACGCTCTCCATATATACAGTCGTACCAGGCTTCTGTACGAAAGATCGACAAGGGATCGCCGCGGTTAATTAAGTCACATGGATCGCTTTGCTCTTCCGCTGAAATTTTGTCTAACTGTTCTCTATAATTCTTCTCAATATGTTCCTTTGCCTCGCTCCATGCTACAGCAGCTTTTGAGTAATCATCAAACCCTTCAGCTGACAATGAAACTTGATATGCTTTATCTACAAGATCCCTAAACTCCACCAACCATTGATTGTCTTCTGCTTGCCAATCACCGCTTTCCAATAAACCACTTACCGTTTGTAATAAACAGCCACCTGTTCGATTGATCCCTTCTCTAAATGCTTCGTTGTCTGTAATAAAAGAGGCTGTTTCCCCAAACTCGTAATCAATAATTGTCAGGTTTGGACTATCGATTTCTTTTCCCATTCTCTGCCAGGGATCTCCTACATAAAGTATTGTTTTATCCGGAGGAAACATTATTTCTTTTGAAATACCTGTTTCTTCTTCTATAATTTTTGGTGTTCTTCCTGTTAAAGCTTTTGCCATGGGATCAGATTCATAAACAGTGCCAACTACACGAGCGCGCTGTGAATCGCGAACCAAGATTCTCTTTTCCTGGATATCTTCATACAGAAGATGTTTAACCCTATCTGGGCCAAAGTAACCACATTCGGAAGCTAACTTATTTAGATCAGCAGTAATTCTCATGGACATAGTTTAATCATATCACAAATTAAAAAAGCCCGTCACAACGGGATAAAAACTATAAACTGGCCGTGTCGCTCTAGAACCTTTCAGCATCTATAGCGACTTCTCCAAGCATATTACAAATGAGACATTTGAGACACTATAAAAAGGGTGTCTCAAACCAGTGATACAGTTTGATATATTCAATTATTTTCTGCCGCAGCTTTTTCTGACAACCCTTTTATAATTTGACGAAACACTATAAGTCTGTTAAAATCCCCGCAGGAATCGGAAATAACGATATTGCACCTAAAAACTAATCAACGGAGGGAGACATGAAAACGAATTGCGTTTTCCAATGCGCAGTTTGGATGAATACTCATGGAATTAATGTGTACAGCTCCTCCGCTGATGTAGTGTCACTACTATCAAGGGGCAGTTTTACGCAGCTTATTCCTGAGTACAAGTGTAGCCTCCAGCCCTCAGCTGCAGGTTACTCGCTCGTGGTAATGCTTTCTGATGAATTACCGTTTACGCTTGGGGTGAGTCCCGACAGAAAGACATTCACCGTTACCGGAAGCAAAGACGGACTGCTTGCCGGCCATACTCTACCCCACCTTATTCATTCCGTCCTGGAGATACAACGCCTTGAGGATGGTCAATTTACAATGAGAGCCGCTGCTGTAGCCAAAAATGGACAAGGATTCCTACTCCTTGGAAGGCCCGGAGCGGGTAAAACATCGGTATCGCTCTGGCTCTGCAGAAAATACGGCTACTCTCTCATTGGGAATAACATCGTTTTGACCGGCATAGAGGGTGATCAGGCTTACCTCTATGGTGGAGAGAAGGTTTTCCGTTTCAGACGAGCAAGCATTCTGCATTACAATACCGACCTTGCGTATGTATTTGACGGGCATGCCACGAATCTTGATGACTGGATGACAACGGCAACGCTCTTACCAGAACAGGTAGACGTTACCACTACCCAAGGGAAAATTCCGATAGTAGCCGCTTTCTATCTTCATCTGCTCAATGATGCCACTGCATCACTCTATCTCGAACCAATGAATCCGCTCACGAGTCGCCTCTTTCTCTACGAAACAACTTCAGAATACGTTCGAGGAGTGTGCTCGCCAATTCTTATCGGATCTAACCTCCTCTACGGAGGGTTTCTGCCATCTCTTGATACTCCAGCCTTCCACGAACGTCGAGTCAGATTTATTAACTGGGTCATTGCCCATCCAACCTACCAATATATCTCTGGCTCTATGGAAGCAATTTGTGCACATATCGATTCCGCCCTGCGGGGGTATTAGTATTCTTACTTCATACCCCCGCGCCATTTACTATTCCATCGAATCACAATATGCGCTATACTTTTTGTATAACAAATAAAAAAAGGAATAGAGCAATGATTAAAGGAATTATTTTTGACTGGCTTGGTACATTGTCCCCTGGTATTCCCGAAGGATACTTTCCAGTAAATAGAATAAAAGAACAATTTCATCTTGATGATGCTACTATTGCTCAATGCGAGAAACAGCTTGGATTGTTCAAAGCTCCCCACCAACCTCGAACAATCGATGAACAACGGCAAATATTGCTTGAATGGTATGGGACATTAGCTAAGATGTTATCAACCAAAGACCAGGAAAAGTTTATTGATTTCCTCATGGATTGGAGTCTCGAAAAAATAACCCCCATACTCTATTCGGATGTGATGCAAACGCTTGAACTTCTCGCCAGTCGTAAACTTGAGCTGGCAATACTTACTAACGGATGGCCTACCCGCCTCCTTGAAATCCAACGATGCCACATTGCTCATTATTTCCGCGCCATTTTGATTTCAAGTGTCGAAGGTGTGGCGAAACCCGAAATTCAAGCTTATCAAAACGCCCAAGAGAAATTGGGACTACCCGCAAACGAAATTCTCCTCATAGAGGATAAAGAGAAATATCTCATTCCGGCAGCCAGCCTTGACATGGAGGGATTACTTATGGACAGGGAAGAAAATCAACCTCACGGTCATTTCGCCCATATTAAAGAATTATCTGGAATCATGAATCTTATTAACAAACTATGAACGTACGATTTGTAAAATCCCAACATCAGAATATCGATGCTCAAGAGATAGAAATTGTTGAAAGAAAAGGCTGGGGTCATCCTGACACACTAGCCGATGGTGCGGCCAATGCGGTTTCTTATGCCTATTGTCGGTATTGCCTTAAGCATTTTGGACATATCTTGCACCACAACGTAGATAAAACCTCTCTTTTGGGTGGTGAATCCGTTGCTGGCCCGGGTTTTGGTAATCTTGTTAAACCAATACGGGTAATGATCAACGGAAGAATGAGTACGGCTTTCGGAAACGAAGAAATCCCTATCTTTGAAATTGCCTCAAATGCTGTGAAAAAATATTTAACAAAAGTTATTCCCTCCCTTAATCCTGAAACCGATATGCAAATCTACGACTTTTTGAATCGTGCCGGAGGACCTCCTCACAAAGGCAGGAATTGGTTTAGACCACGTTCTGAGGTAGATTTGCCCGAAATACAGGATCCAATTGCAAACGATACCGTGTGTTCAATTGGTTTTTGGCCTTTGTCAAAACTGGAACATCTAGTTCTTAACGTCGAGCTTCTTTTCTACCATAATTTGTTTGACCGTAAATTTAAATATATTGGCTCCGATATAAAAACTATGGCGGTTCGGATGGGTAAAAATGTATTTTTAACCCTTTGCATTCCTTTTATAGGAGAAAAAACTCCCTCTCTCGAATTTTATAGGGAAAAGCTTAACGATATAAGACAAATGATCCTTACTTATGTTGGAAAACAGCTTGGGGCAGAATATCGCGTAAAGCTTGACCTCAACACGCGAGATAATGAACCAAGAAACGATCATTTCATTCTTGCAAAAGGCACCGCTCTCGAATCCGGTGATGAGGGAATTGTTGGTAGAGGAAATAATTCTTCGGGCTTTATTCCGTCGCTCCGCCCTTATAGTATGGAGGCACCAGCAGGTAAAAATCCTGTGTACTTTGCGGGCAAAGTTTATGATTATTATACAAAAAGAATTGCCAAAGCTATATCCGAGGCTTTGTCGTGTCCGACAATTGTATACATCATTACCCATAGCGGAACTTCTTTATTAGATCCTTCGCATATTATTGTGGAATTAGAAAAGCAAGACAGTAAATCAATTAAGGTGTCTCGAGAGATTATTAATCATGAATTTACTACGATCTACAATTGTGCCGATCTAATTCTAGAAGAACAGCGTAAGCTTTTTGGATTCTTAGATAAGGAGGAGCCATGAAAATTTTGGTTTGTTATCCTCATGCCTGTTACGGAGGTGGTTCCCAATATCACCTTTATGCTTCTGCAAGCGAACTATTAAAGTCTCACGATGTTAGAATTTTACTGCCCGAGCCTGAAAGATTTCAAATAAATGTTCCAAAATATGATTGGAAAATACCTTTTCGCGTAATGGGATCATCGAGCACCTATTGGCCAGATGCTAAAAATTATGTCAAGCTTTCTGACGACGAATTAAAGATGTATGCAGATGCTCTTTTTGACAGCCTGTGTGAAACAATAGAACATTTTACCCCCGATATAATTCATTGCCATTTTATGCTACCGAGCGGATGGGCCGCCGCCCGTGCTCATAAAAAATATAAAATACCTGTTGTCATTACATCACACGGAGTTGATGTTACTGTTCCCTTATCTGACAAACGATACCTTTCCGGTGGCAAAGAAATTCTACCTGAGATATCTTACATTACGGGATACTCGCCTGATCATTGTGAGTGGATTAAGGAAGTATTTGGAGAAATGGCATCAGAAAAAGTTGTATGCATCCCGGGTGGGACCGACACTGAGGCGTATACTCCTGATATTGATACCAAAGAAGCAGAAAAAATGTTTAGTATAGAGAGCAAAAAATTCGTGCTTGGGGTGGGAAGATTTCAAGAAAGAAAAGGATTCCACATATTAGTCGATGCAGCAAAAAATATAAAATCAGATATTCTGTTGGTTGGTGGCGGATGGGAAATGGAGAACCTAAAAAAACAAGTTGAGCGACTGAAACTTACAAATATTAGATTACTTGGATTTTTTGGACCAGAAAAAAACCATCTTCTGCGACAGTTATATTGTGCTACCGCTATTGTAGTGATTCCTTCTATTACCAGAGGCGAAACACTGTGTTTTGTCGGTCTGGAGGCCTTATCTTCCGGGACACCAGTTGTTGCCAGCTCAATCGGTGGACTACCGTTTTTACTCGACAATGGAAGGATTGGGAAACTAGTGAAACCTGGTGACGCAAATGAGTTGTCAGATGTAATCAATGGGTTAATGAGTAGCCAAATGGAGCGTCAAAGAATTGGGAAACTAAGCCGA
>PFXB01000038.1 GCA_002791435.1 candidate division WWE3 bacterium CG_4_9_14_3_um_filter_43_9 | reverse complement strand
AAAATCATATGAATCAAGTCAGACTGAACGAAGAAATTGCAAACGAAGAAGGCGACAAACCTCCAAGTCAGATAAAGTCGCTGATTGTTTCTAATATCGCCGAAACTTACTACAAAACCTACAAAAAAACCAATCCCCAAGAAGCAGAAACGCGCATCAACTACGATTTTTTAGAGGCCGAGCGGGCGGCTTTTTATACCTGCGAAAATAAAGCCGTGATTACTTCTGTGCCCGTAAACGCCGAGTTTCTGCATGATTCAAAAAAACTCTTAGGTCTTGACTGTCTTCTCAATCTTTACCCCGAAAACCCTACCCACCGTATTTCGGCGGATATACTCAAAGATAAAATCCTCTTTTCTGAGGTGGTGGCTATCATTAAAACCAATCCCGGCCTCGAGCTCATTCCTTATTATGCCACTGAGGAGTTTTTTGATCTCGTGTCAACCTTGCGGCAAAAAGGGTTAAAGTTTACTACTCCGGAAACCGTTTCTGCCAAAAACCGTTTTATCAGGGATCATTATAACTGCAAAGTCGGTTTTAGAAAATTGTGGGACAAAACTATGGACGAACACAGTTTTGTCAAAATCCCCAAGGGTTTTGTGGTCGACGATCTGGCCGAAGGGATCGACGCCGCCTGGTGGTTTTACCAACATAAAACCGATTTTGTGGTCAAGTATAACCGCGGCACCAGCGGCTTCGGCGTGGTTTTCTATCATTGCAGAGATTTGCCTGCTGAGGAAAAAGAATTCAGAAAATATCTGCGCAACCACCATGCCGAGCGGATGTGGTTTGAAGAAAGTTTCGTGGTGGAAGAATGGATCGACATTGACCAGGAATTTTATGGCGGGTCCCCTTCTATCGAATTTAAAATCAACGGCGAGGTCAGGCATCAATACACCTGTGTCCAAAGGTTAGGTGAAAAATCCTATTTCGAAGGAATCATGATGGCTAAAGAAGTGGAGGAAAAATCGGACATCGACCTGAAACGGGCGGTAGAAAACTGTCTGGAATACGGAGAATCATTGAGTGAGCTTGGATATCGGGGCCTTTTTGATATTGACCTGGTGATTGACAAAAAACATAATGTCTTTGCAGTTGAGGCTAACTTGCGCCGCACCGGCGGCACCCACATTTATGAGACTGCCCAGCATTTTTTCGGCAAAAACTTTGAACAAAAAACCGTGGTGGTCTCAAAAGATAATCTGCCGGTTTCCCCCGCTATTCAAACCTACCATGATTTTAAGGCTAAAGCACAGTCTTTGTATTTCTCCAAAGAAAAAGGCGAAGGAATTATCCCAACCATCGTCAGTTTTCTCAAAATCGGCAAGGTTGGCTATATCGCCTTTGGAAAAACTTTGAAAAGGGTTGAAGAAATCGAAAAAGAGTTGTCGGCTGCGGTGTCTGAAAAATCCCCCTAAAAATTATACGCGCCTTCCGAATAATATCCAAAAGCCCAACAGTTTCTCATAGGATCTGCCAAACTTGGATATTTGCTGACGGTCCAGGTGCAATCTTCGGGTTGATGAGCAAGCAGTTTATAGGCCTTGCCGTCGGACCGGTAGATATATTGTTCACCGCAGTTGGTGTGGTTGCGCGGATCACGCGGCAGTTCTCCCTTGAGATAGGTCGGTACCAGCCCGGGAATCCAATTGGTAGTTGAATCTCCCCAGCAGGAATAAATGCCATCCCAAATACCGACACCTCCGTAACTGTTTGGATAAGAGTTATTTTCGGCATAATACATATCCAAGGCCGTGGAAACATTTTTCAGATCAGCTATTCTTTTCCCTTCCCGCGAATGCCGCAGGGTGGTATTAAAACTTACAACCACAATGCTGGCCAAAATTCCAATAATCACCACCACGACTAAAATCTCAATAATCGTAAATCCTTCCTTGCTGAAAATGACTGGAGCTTCTGACTTAGAATTCTGCATGTTTAATTTAATATTACACCCCCTTCATCAAAAAAATCAAACAACTCTATCTTTTTCTATACATCCACTTTGATCAGCAACGCCGGATTTGATCCAACCGATGCAAAACGGCGTTCCTCCCCGCTCCTTTTGGAGTAGCGGAAACCTTTAGGTTCCCATGGGTTTGAACATGGTGATTTTTGCGTTCGCCGCTACGAAGTTTTCTTCCTTCACTCCTCCCCAGAATGACGATAATTCTTTAGCTAGTTGCCAGACGCCAGAAGCTAGCGGCCATTTCTTTTGACCTTACCTTTGACTTTTGACTTATCTGTTATTCGGATGTGCCTTAAAAAAACGCTGTCGTAGTTTTTCCCAATCATCCGTTTGCCGGCATAGATTGTCTTGAGCGCTTTCCGGCTTATGGAGTAAAGACTTTACCACCGTTTCTAAATAAAGCGTGTTTTGTGAACCCTTGACCAAAACCAGATCTTGATTTTTAAGAATTTGAGTCAAAATCACCTCTCCCACGCCCTCGGCAGTTTTAAAAACCAGAATCTTGTCTTGAGGAAAACCGAGTTGGATCAGTTCCGGATAGGTGTATTGTTTCAAAAGCGGACCTATTAAGATTGCCCACTCAAAATGATCTTGAATCAGTGTCGCTATTTTCTGATGTTCGCGGCAAGCCAGATCTCCCAGCTCACGCATATCTCCCAACACTGCAATTTTGGCTCCCTTGACTTTCAGTCTGCCGACAAGTTGAATGGCGGCTTGCAAAGCTTTGGGTGAGGAATTATAGCTTGAATCAAGGATTGTCGAATTTTTCTTACCCGCCAGAGTCGAAAATCTCCCCGGCGGCAAGTGAAACATCTTTTCAAGACGGTCAATGGACGTGTTGACTGGAATTCCCAAGGTCCAAGCTGTGGCGACAACCGCCGCAATCGTTTCCCCGTATGCCGGAAATAAATGTTGATTTTTGAGGTGAAGGGTGTATTTTGCCGACTGATGGATGAACTCAAAAACCGTACCTTTCAAATCACAACTGTGGCCGGTCAATCTGAAATCAACGTTACCCGCCGACCCAAAAGTCAGCAGCTGGGCTTTGATTTTTGCAATCAGCGGCTTGAAATAAGACGAATCGCCGTTAACAATAGCTACTGCCCGAGGACTCAAACTGGTGACGATCTTGCCTTTTTCAGCAGCAATCAGCGCCAAGATTCGATCTTTCCTGTCGCGCTCTGCTGGCGGCAACACTTGTGAAAACTGCTCGGTATGTACCAGCTCCACATTTAAAAGTACGCCGATTTGAGGTTTTACGATTTTCAAAAGGTAAGACATGTTTTTGGGCTCGCGAGGCCCGTCAATTCCCATCTCAGCAATCAGCAGGTTGAAATCCTTGGCGCGCGAAAAAGCCGCCGCAGGTACGAAACACAAAACTTTTAACCAAGAGAGAAAATCAAAACCCTTGAGTTTTTCTCTTAAACCCAAAATTCCCAACGGCAAACCCGCCTCACTGTTGGCTTGAAAGGTGGTACGGGTTACAAAATCAGCCTGAACTACCTCGTGTAAAAGATGAATAAAAGAAGTTTTACCGACACTGCCGGAAACCCCAACAATTTGGGGCTGAACCGTTTTGATCTTCTTGCGCACCGCGGCCTTTAAAATGGAAAGCAGAATGAGATACAAAAACTCTTTGATTTTTCTCATAGCGGAAGATTCTACCTTGCTATTGTAGCATACCGCCCTGCAAACCGGCTTATGCTATTGAGCAACTATCTGAAATTTTCTTGCTGGAAAGAAATGCAGCCTCAATTTGAAGATTAAAATCGGGAAAAACTAAAGGTAGATTATTTTTGTGTGGTCTTCATTTTCAGTCGATTAAGGGTTTCCCGCATCTCGAAAAGTTTATTTGACAACTCACTCCTATCTTTTTCAATATTCTCAATGAAGCCGCTTTTATCCTGAATCTCCTGTGATTGAGTGGCTACTTTTTCAGCCAGTTTCTCACGGGCAACAATCAGTTCGGCTGTTTTTTTCTCATACAGGAAAAAGGCGCGGTAAAGCTCTTTGCTTATCACATAAGCCACCAAGGCATAGATAAAAACGATGACAAAAATGGCAGTCGATCCTATCAGGATGTTTTTGGATTCAAGCGAAATCTGTCCGTTAAAGTAGAAAATCAACACTGACTCGACAGATAAAATCCCGGCAAAAAGAAAGGACGCCTTAGGATTAATTACCAAAGAACTGACCATAATCGGAATGAAGGCGATAACCCACAACTGTGAGATATCAATCATAAACCACAAAATGAAAGCTGTCGGAAAAACCCAAGCAAAAAATTTGGGAAACTTCCGGTTGAAAATAAGTGATATCCCGAGCGTTAAAAACATAACCAAAGTCCCCAAAGAGCTAATCAAGAAATCAGAAGCGAAAAGCTTTTGAGGCTCGTTGGAATATATAAAAACCGTATAAAGGGAAAAGACTATCAAAGAGATGGAGAAAATAAACGAGAAGAGGAAAAGTTTATGTAAAATCCTCTTTTTGCTTTCTAAAAGTGGGGTGTCGTCAAGTTGCATATCTCAAGCATATTATTTCTGAAGGAAAAAGTCAAAGCGAGATTCGTCTTTGTTAGTCCAAAGTGATAATGTCCTAGTAGCGACCAAAGTAGAAATGTCCTACCTGAAGGTTTAAACTGGATTGTCTTTAGGCAAAACAATCCAAGGAGGACCATCATGAAAGGATATCTCACTATGAGTACTAAGGAATTAGCACGGGTCTCTGTTTTGGAGAGACTGCTTAATGGAGAAATTAAGGGAAAGGGCGCGGCTTGTGAGCTGGATTTATCCCTGCGGCAGATTCGTCGTCTGAAAGGTAGATACCGCCATCAAGGCGCAGAGGGACTGATCCACCGCAATCGAGGAAGACCGAGTTCGAGGAAGATTCCTCAAACCAAGATTGATGAGGCTTTGAATATCATCAAACAACAATATTATGACTTTGGTCCGACCTTGGCTCAGGAAAAACTGGTAACCCGTCATGGAATATCTTTGTCTGTCGAAACACTGAGGAAGGTGATGGCTGAAGCCGGACTTTGGAAGGCCAAGAAACAGCGCGTCCCAAAAGTCTACCAACAAAGACCGCGTCGAGCATGTGAAGGAGAACTCATCCAGGTAGACGGGTCACCTTTTGCCTGGTTTGAAAAACGGGGACCGGAGTGTACTCTGCTGGTTTTCATTGATGACGCCACCGGGAAACTTGAACATCTGATGTTTGCACAAAGCGAGTCAACCCAAGCCTACTTTGAAGCCACCAAACATTATCTTCTGGCACATGGGAAACCGCTGGCTTTTTACTGTGATAAACATGGAGTCTTTCGGGTAAACACCAGACGCGGTGGGACAAGTGATACAAAAGACAGCAATGGTCTAACCCAATTCGGGAGAGCGATGGCAGAACTGCGCATCGAGCCGATCTTTGCCGACACTCCCCAGGCCAAAGGGAGGGTGGAGAAGGTCAACAGAACCTTGCAGGACAGACTGGTTAAAGAACTGAGGCTTATGGGCAAAAACACCCTGGCCGAGGGGAATGACTATCTGCCGGAGTTTACCCAAGACTTTAACCGTCGGTTTGCGGTTGAACCCAAGAGTCAAGAGGATGTTCACCGGCCACTTTTGCCAACCGAGAACTTAGACCAAATCTTAATCAAGAAATATACCCGGATCCTGTCCAAGAATCTGGAGCTGCAGTACAAAAACGTTCTCTACCAGATACAGACTAACCGGCCAACCTATGCCCTACGGAATGCACCGGTGATTGTAACCGAAGACTACCTTGGGAAAGTGAAAATCTACTACAAAAATCAGAGGTTGACCTATCGGATTCGAAAACGACAACCTAAGTCAGAGATTGTTGACAGTAAAAGATTAAACAGCAAGGTTTTCGAGATTAAAAAACAGCTAGGAAAAGAAGGGGTGAGGTGGACACCACCACTCAATCACCCATGGCGAGGGAGGACATTTTCATTTTGCAGACCATAGGACATTTTTACTTGGGGTT
>PFXB01000091.1 GCA_002791435.1 candidate division WWE3 bacterium CG_4_9_14_3_um_filter_43_9 | reverse complement strand
CAATCTATTGTTTGGGCAGATCATTCTTACATAATACCGAGGTTGATGATGGGTTGGCTATGCTTCAAGAAGCACATCGGGTTTTAGATGATTCTCCGGAAAGTTATATGTTGATTGACACGCCCGATCCAACCCGCGGTCACTATGCCGAAGCTATGGAGGAATTACAATCTCGAGCTGCTAAAATCGGAGCTGTTTATAAAGAGAAAGGATATATTATTGATAGTCCCGATGGTGAAAGTTTTTATGACAGGGTGGTTCCCACGCCGGAACAGTTCAAAGCCATGGCTTTATTAACGGGTTTTCGGGCAGAACAGGTTGCAGAAAGGAAATTTTCCGATACCGAAAGACACACTAATCTGAATATCTATTGGAAATTGACAAAACTTAAACAACCGCCGACCACGGAAGAACTGCAAACCGCGCAAGATCAAGTTAAAACCTCCCATCCTTTTGTTTCAATAACCTGGCTTTAACCAGATTGTGCTTTAACCGTTAAAGTCTGGAAAAAACGCTCCAAATCTCGGGATAGCTGGATAGAAATTTCTTTTTCTCCTTCATCTGGAAGCCGGAATTTTAGATAGTAGGCATGTAAAAATTGCCGGCCAAGTTTTCTATCCAGGCTTTGATTTCTGCCATAGGTTTATCCCCAACCACCGGATGACCCAAGGCTTTCAGATGTACCCGAATCTGATGGGTTCGGCCGGTTTTAGGCGTAACCTCAAGCAGGGATACAAATTGGTCCTCGGAGGTTTGCAAGACTTTAACAACCTTATAATAGGTCTGCGCGGCTTTTCCTTTTTCCGTAACCGTCATTTTTTTTCGATTCATACGACTGCGACCTATTGGAGCATCAACTATTCCTTTCTGACTTCCCATTCTTCCCCAGACTAAAGACAGATATTTTTTGACTGTCGAGCGCATCTTAAACTGCAACTGTAAAAAACTTTGGGTCTGCTCATTTTTAGCAATGACAATTAAACCTGATGTTTCTTTATCCAGGCGATGGACAATGCCGGCTCGGGCAAGTTGAAAATCCCCAAGATATCCCAAAACCGCGTTTAATAAAGTCCCATGCTTTCTACCACACGCAGGATGTACCACCATGCCTGCCGGCTTATCAACCACTAAGATATCCTGATCTTCATAGATGATTTTTAAAGGAATTGACTCCGGATCGAATCTTTTGGGTTCTTCTTGGGGAATAAAAAATTTAATCTCATCTTTTTCCTTAACTAGATAAGCGGGTTGAGGGTTTTTTCCGTTGACTGTTAATAACTTCTGCTCGATTATTTTTTGGATCTTAGAACGAGAAAGATAAGTGAATTTTTGCGTCAAAAAAAGATCGAGTCGTTTCCCAACCTCTTTTTCACCGACTCGAATCTGAAAAATATTTTTACTCATTTCTCTTCTTGTGGATGAAGTTTTAAAGTCTACCTACTTATCTTCTCGAGATTTATTTAGGAAAACACGCACCTCGTGTAAAACTTGATCAGGTGACATAGCCGATTTGATCAAATATCCTGCCGCTCCCGCCTTAAACCCGTCTTTGACAATCGAATCTTGTCCTAGGTTGGTGAGAAGTATAATCGGGCCGTTTTTAATCTTTTTTTCCTTTAAAGTTCTCAAAATCTGCAACCCGTCGATTTTAGGAAGCATGATATCCAGTAAAACCAGATTAAACCCTCCTTGCGACGCTTTCTCAAGCCCATCCCGACCATCTCTGGCTAAGGTTACTGCATATCCTTCATCGTTTAGAAGTTCGTGATACATATCTGCCAGAAATTCATCATCTTCAATGATTAATATTTTTTCCGCCATTGTCTTTTAAGCTCACCTCCTTTAATGTTTTCTGGTTAAAATGCTTTCAAAAATTATCATTAAAAATCCTGCGCTCAAAGCCACATCCGCCAAGTTGAAAATTAGCCAAATTTTCAGATCAATAAAATCCCGTACATAGCCAAAAATTATCCGATCGGAGAGATTGCTGACGCATCCTCCCACAAGAAGACCGTATCCCAGCCATAAAACAAAAGGCAGGTTTTTAAATTGCGCCCTAAAAAACCAATAAATAAAACCTAGAATGATGATGCCGGCGGCAGTGAAAAAATGCCGATCCTGAAGCTTAACAAAGCCAAAGAGGATCCCTGTGTTTGGCAGAAATTCCCCACCACCTGCGGTTACCAAGATTTTGCTGGCCTGATCAATTAAAATAACGCCGGCCACCAAACAAAAAAACCATAGATGGAAAATTTTAAACTTTAGATAAACCAATTCTAATTAATGTATCTTTAAAATCTAAAAATCCTTTCTTGGTTTGGCGTATAGACATGCCATAAATCCCAGTTTTCTAATGAGTTTGTCTATTATTCCACATTCCTCTGGCAGTGAATACAATATGAGGCTTCTGGGATCATCTTTAGACGCGCCGGATCAATTTCTTTGCCGCAGGCATCACAGATCCCATAGGTCTCATGCTCAATCTTTGCCAGGGACCGGTTAACATTGGCAAAACTTTCCAGCGTTCTTTTTTCCAAAGCATCAACCCGGCTCTTGCTCTCCCTTTCAAAAGCATCGTCATCTTGGGTATTTTCGTCTTCCCATCCTGGCATATTGCTTGGATCTTGTGCGCGAATGGAGTCTAAAATCTTCTGCAACTCAGCTTTTTTGCGTTGCAGAATAGTTTTGGCTTGATCGATTTTTATCTTCACCATCTCGACTTTTCCCCTTTTTAAGCAGCAAGTTGGAAAATTTTTGTTTTAGTCTAACAATTAATCCAAAATCGAGCTTAATTTTTCTTTCCGAGAAATAATATAAAAACAATGAACCTAAAACCATTATGCTTAATCTCGAAATCAAAGTCAAGTTAGGATTCTTCATCAGGGTAATATCTTCCAAAAAATATAAGAGCGATTTTAAAACACCCACGGTTGCCAAGCCTAAACTGAAGATGGTGCCTTTTTGTATGGTCTTTTTTCGCCAGAAAACATAGAGAACGATAAAAGCAAACAGGAAGAAAACGGCCTCGTACAGGCTTATCGGATGTCTTTTTTCAGGAATGCCTAAAAAGATAACACCTAGGATTGAATTGGTGACTGTTCCGAAGCCATTGCCACTTGAGAAAAATCCAATCCTATAGATTCCCAGTCCCAACAAAATTCCCAGCATTAAGATATCGAAAATCAGCCCCATCGGCCAATGATGATGCCGAATATAGGCCATGGCCGCCAAAATAGCGCCGCAAACGCCACCAAAAAATGAAACTCCGGCTACTTTCCAAAACAGAAAAAAGTCTAAAACGGAAGAAAAAAGGCTACGATTCAGAAGGAAAAAAACAATCCTGCCTAAAACAATTCCGCCTAAAACCATTAAAACAACCAGATCTAAGATTTTTTCCTCCTCGAAATTTCTACGCCTGCCTTCCCGCCAGACAACAAGGGTAGCTGAAAGAAAAGCTAGGCTCAAAAAAATACTCAGGGTATAAATTTTGACTGAACCAAGTTGGAAAAAAATCGGTTGCATAAAAACGCCCATCTAAAAATATACTCAACTTCCTCGAAAATGCGAAAGTTGTCGTTGAGTATTCCCCAAATTACAGCCTATTTCTTAAAAATTTTTGCAAGTTGAAGTAATTTGAGCATAGCCGCTTGCTTTCGCTAAGAATAGCATACTTTTTGGCAAAGACCAAGCTCGTCGTCAGGCTGCCGAAAACCAAGGTGAGTGGTAATAAAAAACTACTTTTCGCTTTTAATCCGACTGATTCTGATAAATCCCGAAAACGGTATGATCTGAATTCCTTGCTTTTCTAACTCATCCAAAAGAAGATTCATACCCACAGAGTCAGATGACATATGACCAGCAATGACTAAATTCAAATGGTGTTCTTTGGCTTTTTTCACGTGCTCTTCGGAGGCGTGCATTCCAATGACTGTACCCACCCCAGCCGCAACTAAGCGTTCATAGATATTTTTCGATCCTTCTGTTCCCCCGGTTAAGCTGGCAGCCACCACTTTACCGGCTCGGTTTTTTTCTGCACCGGTAAACAAAGTGGGTCCTAGTTTAAATTTTGCAGCTTCGTTATATTCCGGAATCTCTTCCAACATCTCCAAAACGTCTTTGACATATTCGGGTCTGGTTTGTGCGATTCTTTCCTCCAAATAGTGAAAAACCAGATTATCCGCGGGAGTATGAATATTCATAAAAGGAATGCCCAAAAGCCTGGCCGCGTCAACCGCCCGCGCGTGATTGCCGGGGGAAACCCGACGCTTAATTTCAGTAATTTTGTCCCCCATCAAGCCTTCAACCACGTTGACCGGCACGCCATAACCAGCCAAAAGATCAATTTGCAATTCCATTACCTCCGGCAAACCCGCCAAGGAAATTCCCTCGGGATGGTGAGCAATGGCCAAATCAATTCCTTCGCCTTTTTGATTGAGGCGATCGACTAAAAGCAATTCTGCCGGTTCGATATCAATCCCAACTGCCACTTTGTCAACCGCAATGGTCGGGTCACCAAATAAAATACGTGAATCGGCATATGGATTTCTGAGAGATTCCAAATCGAAATTTTTCTTTTTGGCGGGTGAGCGCTCTTCATATTCGGAATTTAACCTCTTGAGGACTTTTTTCACTCCGTCTTCTCCTCTCGGATCGGCCCCTACCCCCATCTTGATAGCCAGTTCGTAAATTTCCCCGATGGTCATAACGCCTCCTTTTTAGGTTAACCTTAACAACTTCTTAAATGTTTCCTCACGCTCAAACGGCCCTACCAAAGCCAAATTTAGCTTTTCTTCAACAATTACCCTTTTGGTTAAATCCAAAAGGTCGTCACTGGTAACCTCATCAATTTTTTGAGCGATTTGATCGGAGGTTAAAACTCGAGAAAAAAGAAGCTCTTGAGTCGCGTAAAAACTACCCTGGGCGTCTGAAGATTCCAGAGAAAGTTTTAGTGTTCCTTTGAGGTATTCTTTCGCCCGCTTCAATTCTTTTTGGGTCATCCGGCTGTTTCGTATTTTCAGCAATTCTTTTAAGATAAGTTTAATGGCCTTTTCAACCCGGCGGTTGTCAACACCGGCTTTGACATAAAACACTCCAGTTTCTAAAAACAGATCCGCGTCGGACGAAACGTAATAACATAAACCTTCCCTCTCTCTCAGTCTTTCAAACAAACGTGAAGACGCTCCTTGGCCTAAAACCGCGCTTAAAACTCTCAGTTTAAATCGCTCCTTATCCTGATACCCAAAAGTTTTGAAACCTAAACACAAGTGGGTTTGATCGGTCTTTTTGAAAAATACTTTCAGCTGCGGACTTTTCTGTCTGTCTACAAATCTCAAAACCCCCGGAATTGTTCCTTTTCTGACTGCCCCAAAATAATGGCGCGCCATCTTATCAACTTTTTCCGGTTTGAAATTTCCAGCCACACTCAAAACCATATTCTGGGCTAAATAGTGCCTGCCGAGATAATCCAAAACATCTTCGCGGGCAAGCTTTCCCACTGTTTCTTTAATACCGGTTAAATCATAACCCAACGCATGGTCCGGAAACAGAAGGCCGCTGAATACCGACTCAACCTTAACCATCGGCATATCTTCGTAAACGTTAATCTCTTCAATAATCACCTGTCTTTCTTTTTCCAGAGCTTCTTTTTTAAAAACGGAGTTTAACAAAACATCGGAAAGAACATCGAAGGCCACCTCGATTTTTTCCCGCGGCACTTTAACGTAAAACATGGTATATTCCGTGCCGGTTGCGGCATTGTAAACCCCGCCTACGCGTTCGATCTCTTCAGAAATCTTTTTGGCCGAAGGTCGTTTGCGGGTTCCCTTAAAAACGGTGTGTTCTAAAAAATGGGAAAGGCCCATTTTCTCTTTGGTTTCGTCCCGTCCGCCGACACGTACAAAAATTTGAACCGTCACCGATTCGACCGATAACATCGGAACTTTGATGAACCTCAGATTATTGGACAATACCTCTTTCTGATACATAAAATCCCCTTATAAATAATGAACTTAAAGCTCAAATATCAAAGATCAAAACCTAGCTCAAAGCTAAAAGTTTTTTGGCTTTAAGTTTTTAACTAAACTTTGCACTTTAAACT
>PFXB01000077.1 GCA_002791435.1 candidate division WWE3 bacterium CG_4_9_14_3_um_filter_43_9 | reverse complement strand
CTATTACGAGTCTCAGAAATATGGGGTGGCTGAAGGGGATTGAACCCTCGACCTCCTGCTCCACAGGCAGGCGCTCTAACCAACTGAGCTACAGCCACCAAATTTCCCTCATTCTAACATTTTTACTTGCCGATCTCAACCAAACTAAACGTTTTTTTATAATCGTTCGAGAAGACCACTTGCTTTGCTCGTGCCTGCCTGACGGCGAGGCAGGGATTCGGCGGGGAGGATACCACGGCGCAAGGAGTGGTAGTTCATTTGAATTTATAAGGAACCTTATAATAGCTATTCCGGTCATAAAATAATCTTATTAAAAAAATCTTAAACCTCCCTTTTCCTCTATATTCACTCAAATCTTCGGTCACTCTTCTTATAATAATCAGTACGAATACGATAAGCGAAATTAATAATGAATTTTCCTGTTTGTTTACCAAGCTCGCCAAAATAAAAACTAAATAGCCAACGAAAGTGCCTAAAGAGGTATCTAAAATGAAGCTGCTAAGGGTATGGATTTTAAATAAGTTCAATAAAGTGACCAGTAAGCCTACCGCAAAACCAAAGCCGAAATTTTGTGGATACACAAAAAGTAAGGTTCCAATACTAGCCGCTACTCCCCGTCCTCCTTTAAAATTTAAGAAGAGTGACCAGCAATGGCCGACTATTGTTCCAATAATGAGAGTATTTATTGATAAACCGTCAAATTTTAAATACTTTCCGATGATAACTAAAAAGATTCCCTTTCCGATGTCAAGCAGAGCTCCGATTAAACCCCAAAATAAATTGGTGTTTGAAAACAGGTTTGAACCGCCAGGATTACGGCTTCCAATTTTTTTGAGATCAATTTTTTTAATATATTTACCGATCAAATAGGAAAAAGGAATTGAGCCGAAGAGATATGAAAATAGAAAAACAACAATCAGCTTAAGCATAGAAATAGTAATTTATACCCCAAGTCCCCGGACCTAAATGTGTGCCGATTGCAGCCGAAGCCCTGGAGAATTCAATTTTATCACACGCAAAGTTTTTCTCCAAGACTGCTTTCACCGTTGACAACCAGTCATCAACAATTAGATATTCAATGAAGAATTTTACTTTTTTACGCCCAAACATTTGACTTTTTTGTTGTAAATAAGCGATTATTTTTTCTAGAGCCTGATTTCTCGTGCGCGCTCGATCAACCGGCGCAATCTCGCCATCCTTCAAACCAATGATCGGTTTTATCGAAAGCAGGTTGCCAAACAGGGCTTTGGCTTTTCCGATTCTTCCGCTGGCAGCTAAATATTTTAGTGTTTCAAGCGCCCCCAAAACACCCATATAGGGTTTTTCCTGATCCAGAAATTTGCATATTTCCGCAGGTGTTTTTCCTTCAGTTCCCATTATGGCAGCTTCAATCGCCATTATTCCCTGTACTCCGATTAAGGACTCGGTATCATAAGCCTTAATTTTTTCAGAACCATATTCTTTACAGATTGCTTGCGCCAACTGATAGGTACCTGTCAGTTTAGAGGTTGCCGCCAAATATAATATCTGGTCTGATTTTTGTCTTACGGTTTCAAAGGCTACTTTCAAATCATGATAATTGGCGTGGGCGGTCTTCCTAATTTTCTGACTTTCAACCATCTCTGCATAATAATCGTCAAGTTTAATGTCGACCTCTTCTTTCAAATTTTTATCTCCATAAATAATATACGAACGAATAAGATAAATATCGTATTTTTTGGCCATCTCGTCACTTAGACTAGAAAGACCTTCAGTGATAATTTTGGTTTCCATTTAAGTCTCCAGCAAGATTAAATAAAAAGAATAAGGTTGACCTCCGTCATAAAATTGTTGTTCGAGATGCGGAAAATGACTGTTTAGGGCTGACTTAAGTTTATCTATTTCATCAGTCGACGCATTATTGCCGGTATAAATCGTAATCAATTGGGTGTCGTTTTTAAGAACGTTTGTGACGGCAGAAACGGTTACTCGAGAGAGATCGTCTCCTGAAAAGATGATGCTGTCGTCATCCATGGCAATGAAATCTCCCGATTTGACTATCTTTTTTTGATTACGGGTATCTCTGACCGCCTGACTTATTCTTACTAATTTTGAACGAGATAGGGTTTGGTTAAGACTGGAGGCGTTTTCGCAAACACTTCTCTCGGGATTAAAATTGATAAGAGAAGAAAGCGTTTGCGGGATGCTTTCTGAATATACCAAATAAATATTTTTAAGACAAATTTTGGATGCCCCTTGTGCTGTCAAAAAGATGTTCTTATTGTTGGGAAAAAAGATTATTTCATTTTGAGGCAAATTTTCGACAAAATTTAAGATCGTTTCAACCGAAGGATTCATAGTTTTACCACCATCAATAATTTTAACGTTAAAGTCCTCTAAAAGTTTTTTGAAACCTTCTCCCTGCGATACGGCCACTAAAACCGGCTTATTGTCTATAGTATTCGCTTCTTGGCGTAAAAACAAATCCTGCTTTTTTTCAAGATCACTTAATCTTTTGTGAACAACTTCCGAGTTTCGATTTAAAAAGGCAAGAACCTCTCGCGGTTTATTGGTATGAAGATGTACCTTCAACAAAGGCTCCCCTCCGCCGATAATTAAAGAATCTCCATACATTTTTAAGGCTTTCTCTAAAGTGATTTTGTTGAACCCGCAACTTTTTATGAGAATTTCAAAACAGTGTTTATGGTAGGGTTTTTTAAAAAGGTTCGGTGAAAATTTTTTAAGTTGTTTTCTTCCCGCTTTGACAAAAAGACGGGCTAGACCTAAAAACGGGCTTGAAAAGAAAATAACGGTTTTTTTCAATATTTGGTAACTGATGTTTAGTTTTAAGAGAAAAAATAGTTTGCGCAGTTTTACATCTTTACTGAAATTTGAGATATTTCTATAAGAAAGATCTGTCTCGAAATTTTCAAGGAAATCGTTCGTTTGGAAGCTTTCATTTTTTAAAAGCAGAGCCTGTTTTATGCTCTCCAGAAGAAGAACAAACCCAACTGCTCCGGCATCAACCACCCCGGCTTCTTTCAGAACCGGTAAAAGGTTAGGCGTATTTTTTAAACTTTTTAAAGCCACGTTATATGTTTTTCGAAAAGCTTCTTGAAGATGGATCCCTTTGTTAATTTGATTTTTAAACTCTTCGGCCGTATTTCGAATAATAGTTAAAATTGTTCCTTCTTTAGGCTCGGCTACACATCTGAAAGCCTCATCCTTACCGGCTGTCAGCGCCTTAACCAGCAGTTGATTGGTTATATCGTTGCTTTTTTTAAAAACATCAAAAAAACCGTTCAAAAATTGGGAAAGAATAACGCCTGAGTTTCCACGGGCACCCATGAGTGCTTCTTGACTGATTAAATTCGACAAATGATTAAAATTCTTGGGTTGTTCCCTTTTGAGCTTTAAATTTACAGCCTGAATGGTCGCGAGCATGTTGCTTCCCGTATCTCCATCCGGAACTGGGAAGACATTTAAATCGTTAATGAGCTCTTCGTTTTTTTTATATAGGATTTCAGCAAAGGCAAAGGCTTTTTGTATATCGACAATATTAAGAGAATAATTTTGTGGCTTCATTAAAAAATGTTCTGGCTTTTCTAGTTTGGTGCCCCAGACAGGACTCGAACCTGCGACCTACTGCTTAGAAGGCAATTGCTCTATCCAACTGAGCTACTGGGGCAAACTCCGTTTTACCTTGAAGTAAATATAACCAAATTCTTCCATTCTGCGAAAATCCTCTTAGATCTAGATTGCAATGTTGAAGTTAGGCATATACTTATCTTACTAGAATTTACAATTTTTAGTGGTATTCGTATATCCCCAAAATACATTTTTTGGATTACAAACTAGAGTATTTTAGGGATATAAGCGGGAGACGGGGCTCGAACCCGCTACCTTCTCCTTGGAAGGGAGACGCTCTACCAAATGAGCTACTCCCGCGCATCATAACGTTCAATCAGGAATGTCAGATTTGAACTGACGGCCTCCCGCCAAAAATGGTCGGAGAGCCGGGACTTGAACCCGGGACCTCGCGCTCCCAAAGCGCGCGCGCTAGCCAACTGCGCCACTCTCCGTAATTTAGGCGGGCTGCTCTAAACCAGCTGAGCTAATCCCCGGTATTAACTAAAAGCTCAAACGTCAAATCTCAAAGCTAAAAAGTCAAAATCAAGGTTAGTTAGTTTTACACTTTAAGTTTTCAGCTTTGCGCTAATCCATGGGCGGAGAGGGACTCGAACCCTCACGAGATTGCTCTCACAAGATTTTAAGTCTTGCGCGTCTGCCATTCCGCCACCCGCCCGAAAAATAAGTCAAAGGTCAAAATTCAAAAGTTAAAGCTGAAAACAAAAAAATACAAAGCGGTAGTTCTCCATGGAGTCAAACAATAAATATCCTTCGACTGGAGTCCGCCGAGTCGGCGGATGTAATGGAGAAGTACCGATAAAAATTCAAATCTCAAAAATAATAGCATGTAGGACAACGTCCCGTCAATTCCAATGAATCTTCACATATAAAAAGTGATTGATGGGACGTCAATCATCGTGCCAAAATCGCGCCCAAAATCATGCTGCTACTTTTTAAGCCGATTGTTTGAGAGTATAAAAAGTACTTGGTCCATCGCCTTTCTTACTAATTATCTTATTTTCAACTAATTTTCTTAATTTGCTTTGGGCGGTTCGTTTGGGAATACCCAAAATATCCATGACGTCCTGACTGGTAATTTTACCCATGGAAGCTATAAAATCCATGATTTTTATCTGCCCGCGATCCAAGAAAATCTGCTCGCCATCGGGAAAAGATCGCGCAAACCCCATGCTCAAAATTTCCTGTTTTACCTTTTCTGCTTCTTTAAGAAAACCGGTGGTAAAATATTCAAGCCAGAAAGTCAAATCGGCCTTTCTGCGCATCTCAAAATTGTCGCCTGTATCCAGAGCCTGATAATATGACTTTCTGTCGTTATTGTAATACGCCTCAAGTACCAAAATATGTTTGAACGCAAAATTGTGTTGTGCTAAATAAAGGTGAGTTAATAGACGGGTCAGACGACCATTCCCATCGGAGAAAGGATGGATGGTCACAAATTGATAGTGCAACAGTCCTGCGATGATGACACGGTTGATGTTTTGCTTATTTTGCGAGGAAAGCCAATCTAAAAGATCTTGGATAAGAACGGGCACTTTTTGCGCCACCGGCGCCGTATAAACGATTTCTTCTTTATTTTTGAGTTTGTCGATGTTGGCAACATATACCGGCCCCAGACGGAATTGTCCGCATTTTTCTTTGGCTACCAAGTCTTGGGTGGTAATTTTGTGAACAGCCAATACGTCTGCGCGCGTTATCTCATTTTTAACTTCGGCCAGCTCCCACACTTTTTTTAAGGCTTTTTCGTAGTTTTTGACTTCTAAAATTTGTTTTTCTCCGGCTCTTATTTTTTGTCCGGCCAAAACTTTCTCAACCTCAAACTCAGCCAAAAGATTACCTTCAATGCTTACCGAAGCGTGTACCATTTTTTCAATAGCTTGTCGGCGCAGCAAAGTTTCTCTTTCGGGCAGCACTTTGGAACGTTCAACAATGGCTCTAATCTCGGCAATAGCAGTGAGATTATTTAAAATAGTGTTGGAAATCGTATATTTCGGAGAAAACATGGTATTAAAAAAGATCAAAAGTCAGAATTCAAAAGTTAAAATATGTTTATATTTTGCATTATAGATTCCCACGGGTACAAGGCCCGTGGTTCTCTGAAATCATAAGATTTGTGCCTTGGGCGCGCCTTAGTCAATATTTTATGGATTCACCCACAACCAGAAGGATGTGATGCTCTCCTGTGATTATAGCATATCGCGCCAAAATCACGCAAGATGTCGTGCAACAAAAAACCCGGACCAGGACTCGTCAGCGAAGACGAATGAGCTCTGGTTCGGGCCGAAAGACCTCGAGGTGAGGCCTGTGAGGCTTTTCGCCTCGATTGTCTCTATCCTCTATTATCGCGGACCATCAGTCCCAAATTGCCGATCGCCGGCGTCCCCGAGTCCGGGCCAGATGTAGCCAGGCGGTAGCCGGCTTCCATTAGGACCGGTTTCGATTCCGGTCGTGAGACGCTCGTCGATGGCAGCCAAATAAATCGGCACGTCCGGATGTTCAGCGTGGAGTCTCGCAACTCCTTCCGGAGCGCCGATTATCCCGACGTACTTGATGTGTTGCGCACCCCAGTGCTTGAGGATATCCACCGCTGCTGTA
>PFXB01000111.1 GCA_002791435.1 candidate division WWE3 bacterium CG_4_9_14_3_um_filter_43_9 | reverse complement strand
GGAAGTATCCCCAAAAGTTGAGTCTTCACCAATTTTTGATCCGATTTTAACGAGATTAACTAACGAGTATTGGAGGGAAAGTGGAAATTGGGAAGGAGATATGATGGAAGATGCGCCTTCTTTTGCGCCAAGGGTTCTATATAAATTGGGTAATGCAGAAGCAGGAACTAAAGCAGACAGGACTGTTGAGTATGAAGTAGATCTTGCGGATAAAGTTCTTGAACAACTAAAGACTGATCCCAATGACACCGAGAAACTCAAACAGCTTATCTATCCTGTGGCTATGGGTCATGCTAGTTTAATGGATGGTTTTCGAAATTACGGTGGAGACAAGCAAGAGATTAAAACCAAACTTGAAGTTTACTCACAGGGAGGAGTTTTTCTGTCTGCCCTTGCTCTAATTTTTGTTGACCCAGCAGAAATAGATAAGAACTTACCAGAAGGATTTCCCTTTAACAGAATCCAGGCGCATGCCTTTACTGCTGATGCCTGTTTCCAACTCGGGGAAATTACAAGAAATCAAGCATGGAGTTGTTTGGGCACTTATCTTACTGACAGAATGGTAGAACAATTCTACACGGAGAACGGCCAGTATGGTGGATATCTTACATTGAAACCTTCTGAGGGAAAACCACCCGAAGACTGGAATCAAGGTTATTCTTTAGTTCCTTTGGCAGAAGCTTTTAAATTTACTAATGACCAAAAGTATCTTGAAAAGGGAAGGCAGATTGTCGACACCAGCTTGAGACATCTTGAAGACAAGCAAAGAGGCGGTTTTGCGACAGCTCCGCTTTCCCAAAGTAAACACCTCTCTGGCAATTGTGCCATGTTAAGAGGAATGAAGAGTTGGGCATCTCTTGGATCCTCAGAATCTGCAAGAGTAGGTGCGGCAATAACCGGAACTCTAAGTTTTTTACAAAAAGATCTTTATAACGACGGTTTTCTTTATCATCACTGGAGTGCGCAAGCTGGGCGAGCGGATTACTTTTGTACAGGTTGTAATTTCTTTGCTCTCTCGGGTATTCAAGATAGTAAACCTTTTAAATATAATGTTCTCCTGCCGTATGTTGCATCAGAAGCTTCGGCTCAACACGCTCAAGCAACCATTAGGCAGGGTCTTTCGTACAACGAATGGAGAGATGGATTTCGTACGGATAAAGTAGAAGAACAAGCTCATAATATTTTAAAAAATCCTATTGGCCTTTTGGATCAGAGAGGGTTAAAGAATGGTTTAGATTTATTAGAATTAAAATGAACTACCACGGCTAAAGCCGTGGTATCCTCCCCGCCGAATCCCTGCCTCGCTTATCAGGCGGGGGCGGGGCGGCGAGTTCGAAATCATTCGATTCATCCCTGCCTACCGTCAGGAATCCCTGCCTCGCTTATCAGGCGGGGGCGGGGCGGCGAGTTCGAAATCATTCGATTCATCCCTGCCTACCGTCAGGCAGGCACGGGTAAACCCGTGGTCTTCTCGAACGATTATAAAAATATAAACCAACTTCTGTTTTGCTTACCAAATATGAAAGTAGAGTTTTACGGTCAAACTATTTTTGCTTCAGCAACAAGCCTGTATCCATTTAGGATTCGAAGCTAAAATCGAAGCTTAGCTTCGATTGAGTACTCATCTCCACGTATAGAAACACGGGGTATTCGGCTTAATGCGGTTGTAATGAACTACCCCACCCTCCGCTTCGCTGCAGGTGGGGTATCCCTAGCGGGCAAGTTCGTTCACTGCTTCGCTTCATCCCCACCCTATCAGGTGGGGTATTCGCGAGGTTTGAATAAAAACCTGTAAGTTTAAAATATGGATGAAATTATGGAAGCTGAAACCCAAAAGACGTTTCAGGAAGCAAAAATTACAGAAGGAATTCTTCAAAAAGACTTCCTATCTTCCGAAATTCCTTTAACTGACGGAACGCGTAGATATGTGAGGGAATATATAGACGAAGGCTCTCTGGGATTAGTTTTTAAAGCTGTCGATTTAGACGACCCTGATAATCCAGATAAATGGGTAGCGGTTAAGGTAGCCAAACCAGGTGATTCTGACGCAGCTTTTCGTTTAGAGGAGGAATGGGACACGTTAAAAAGATTGGAAAGGATAGATCAACAAACCCACTATTTTCCAAGGGTAGTGTATCCAGAAGCAAAAGGTTCTGTTAGAGAAGGCGCTTATTATTCCTCAACCTTAGGGTTGACACCTGTACCCATAAGTATGATGGGAATGGAGTTTATTCATGGCCTCAAGTTGGGTGAATTAGATATGGCCAGTCCTCCAACACCTGAACCTGTGGCAATTGAAATTTTAAGACAATATTTGGATTCTGTAAAATTGGCTGCGGAAGCGGGGATTTATGTTGTTGATCGCAAAGAAGGTTGTTTAAGATGGTTAGCCGCACGTGAAATAAAAGAAGAGGAATCCAAAACATTAAAGTTTTTAAAGAATGGCATTGGGCAATTAAAGGTAATTGATTGGAATGTGGTTACATATGGACAACCCTCTAATATGAGTAATAATCCTCTGTCTACTAGTCTTGTCATGGGCGCTGGTCTTGATCGCAATTTCATTCTTTTATTTACGGATACAATGCCAGAATACGGTAAGGGAAAATCCCGGCGACTAGAAAACTCCAGAGAGATGGCACAAAGGTTATCAAAAAAGAGTTATATGACACGGCTATTAATTCTCAGAGAGTTCTCCTCAAACTATGCAGGAGAAGGAAGTGTTAGCGTAGGAGAAGCAATCGAAATGCTGAAAAAACAGTTTAGCTTATTTTCGCTTTCAGCAGACGAGTTGATGGACAAAGCTCAAGAGGGAGTAACAACAGCAGATAAGGAGGAAGTTGAGGAGGCCTTTGCTTGCGCTGATACTTTAAGAGTCATGATACAAATCTATGGGGTAGATGAACCTGAAAATTTTAAAAAAACTTACCGAACATTAGCCAGATGCCTGGTTAACGACCAGATAACTTTGATAACCGACAGGCTACAAAATCGGCGGTGGGCCATTGCTCTGGACCAAATAGAGAAATTGAATGAGCTTTTCTGTAATGCGTACTATCTGGGAAGAGTAACTGCCTGTCTGAAAGAAATCTGTCAATCGGTGCGCGATGCAGGAAATTCGGGACAGATGCCGAATATTTCGGAAATCATTGACTTATCCATAAGACGGGAAGATCTTACACCCGAAGAAGTCGAAAGACTTAAATATCTATCAGAGGTATGGAAGGATGATATTTTATGGGGAGATATCCTGGCTAAGCTTGAAGACTTTAATGACACAGATCTTAGTTCCGAAAAACCTCCTCCTACAGAAGTCGTGTCGGAGTCCGTCCCGATAGTAATCGAAAAACCCCCAATCGGTGCCAAGGCTATTTGGCCAACTATAATCGGCGATCTTATCAATTTTGACCCCGAAAATCTACCTGCAGTTTGGGATCCAGAAGGCATGGATGTATTAGCTGCAAGGTTCGGAATAGACCCTTCCGATGTAAAGATGACTGATGCTTTTTCAGAAGTGGTCTTAGCTGTCCGAACATTGTTAAAATCACCAAATAACTATGGAGTAAAATCTTCTCGGGATGATCTGTCTCGTCTCCTTAATGCGCCTGGATTGGCAAAGAAACAAATACAGCAAAGACAAGAACTTATTAGGAAAATAGCAGTAATAGCCGACAAAAGATTGCCAGATGTTTCGAAGATAGCATATCCCTCAGCTTAAGATACAATTTAATTTCCAAACCCATCTTTCAAAGTTAACTTTGATTCCGCCAAACCGTATTATTTCCCCACACCGGAAGTGGGGAAAACTTTTAGAACGCTTGCATAAATCCTCTTTCTCCACTAAAATATCACTATGTCTCGCCCACTTAGCTCAGTTGGAAGAGCAACTCCATGGTAAGGAGTAGGTCGACGGTTCGAATCCGCCAGTGGGCTCCAAAAAAAATGGCTCAATGAAACAATAATCTAATTGGTCAGGGTGGCCTTGTTTCTTTGTTAAATCGAAAAGTAAGTCTAAATGTTTAATTTGTAATTGGTTTACCGAAAAGGAGCAACAAAAATGGCAAAAAAAGGTCAACGGGTTATCATCCATCTGGCGTGTACTGCCTGTAAAAGACAAAACTACACGACCGAAAAAAGCAGGCTCAATACCAAAGAGAAGCTCGAAATAAAAAAGTTTTGCCCGTTCTGCAAGAAAATGACTTTGCATAAGGAAGAAAAAAGCAAATAATACTTTAAAATTCTAAATAATAAATTCTAAGTTCCCTGCCTGCGGCAGGCAGGCAAATAAATTCTAAATTCAAAATTCTAAACTTAAAAAACGTTTTTGAAATTTAGTGCTTAGTGCTTATTTGGAGCTTGGTACTTAGAATTTTAAGTCTTGGTGCTTAGAATTTAATCGTGGGGGCATGGTGTCAACGGCAGCATAACCGTCTCCAATCCGCCCAATTTTTAGGGGTATGGTGTCAACGGCAGCATAACCGTCTCCAAAACGGTT
The DNA here is from genome assembly GCA_002791435.1 of candidate division WWE3 bacterium CG_4_9_14_3_um_filter_43_9. Lineage (GTDB taxonomy): Bacteria > Patescibacteriota > CPR3 > CPR3. The sequence goes on along the minus strand of PFXB01000111.1, from coordinate 1,870 downwards.
GGTTCAGGTTCAAATCCTGATACCCCTGCCAAATTTTGGCGGACAAATCCCCCTGCCCCTGTGGTGATATAATAAAATCCTGATTTAACAGGCTTTTCAGCTGGAGACTTCTGTAGAAGATATTCGAACCTAATACGCTCGATCGCAGCTTGCTGATTAGAAAGGTTTTATTAGTTAACTTTATATATTATTGGTTTATCTTCTATTATTGACAGGGCTGTTTCTGCGGCAATACTAGCTCTATTTGTTTGTGTTCCCAAGGTGTAATAAGCTTGCTCTGGAAAAACCATTACGTTGCCATGAAAATCCGTCATTTTCTTGTCTTTACTCTCAAACGCATATCCACCAAGCTCTCCTTTAGACACCTTGTCTATAATGTATGCTTCATCAAACACCTGTGTATCTGAAGTACTAATAATAATGGAATCTCTCTTTAGTTTGGATAATAAATCCCGATTGATAAATCCTTTTAACTCTGGAGGGGTGGCAAGGGTGTTAAAAACAATATCGGACTCTTGAAAAAGTTGCTCCAGAGTTACTTTTTTAAAGGCGGATTCTTTTTTGCTTCTATTCCAATAGCATACATTTATGTTTAAACCTCGACATAATTCTCCTACTCGTGTTCCGATTCTTCCAAGCCCAAGAATACCAGCAGTTAATCCCACAGCTTCGTTATTAAGAAAATTATTATAGTCCATATTCCAATTGTTTTTTACAATTAATGGTAGCTTTCTTAATAAGGAAAACATCATAAAAATGTTAAACTCTGCAACAGCTTCAGTTGGTGCCCCAGGGATGTTTGTAACAATAATTCCCATTTCTGCTAATTTATTAGTATCTATCCAACTAAATGACGACGTCGTTAAACATAGGGCTTTTAGTCCTTTCATCCTCTGAACTCTTTCTACGGGAAAGGCATTCCAATTATCTTTAAGGTAGGTTGGATTAACGATAAGAATATAGCTATCTGAAGAAAATAAACTCTCTATTTTTTCTAAATCAATCTCATTTCCTGGAATAAACTCTACTTCATATTTTTTTAACTTCTGTAGTTGCGCCTTAGTAAAAAACTCTTCTGGAAATATGATTTTTATTTTCATATCATGATTATAATTCATCCAGTATTATATGTATAGCATGAATAATTATTATTTCAGAATATGGCAATTGTAGAAAGTTACTTCTCATGTGGAACATTATCCGAACTTATAAATCAGGTAAAGTAGGTGAGATAAAGGGATTTAATAAAAAATTTTCCACAAGATAGGCTCTAATCTTGTCCACGACACCCTGCCAAAATTTTGGCGAATAGATCCTTTCTACCCTCTCAGTTTTTTGAAACCTGAGACAACGGTTTTTGCTGGCGACGGAAATTCTCAAAAAGACCCAACCATTGCTTCAAGTTTAATTCCGATGGTTTAGCAAAAACAGAAAAGCCTAGCTTGGCAGCAAGATTGCCTAACTGTCTCTTGCCGAAACACTCTGACAGATTTTTATTAATCCTTCCCCCACCTCCAAAGGCAATTCTCAAAAAATGCGCATATTCTTTCCGCTCTTTATTTCCAATCAGTGCTTCCCTCCGTTTTACTATTCTGAGCATTGCTACCTTCAATTTGGGTTTGGGAACAAAATCTGATCTTTTAAAATGATACGCGATCGTCATCTCAAACCATGGCTTGTAGAGAAGTGAAAACACCCCCTCGCATTTAAATCCCGACCATCTGTAACCTACATCCCGTAAAACCACGACCTGGGCCTCTTCGGGGGGATTGTCCGCCTCCAACAATTTTCTCACGACCTCTCCTTCGATGTGGAACGGCAGGTTGGCGAAGACTTTGTAGGGTGTACGCGGCAGGGGAAACTGGAAAAA
>PFXB01000132.1 GCA_002791435.1 candidate division WWE3 bacterium CG_4_9_14_3_um_filter_43_9 | reverse complement strand
AAGGGACAAGGAGGGAAGGGCGAACAGCTACGTCTGTTTGACATATAATGCCCTGTGCTTAGCCCGTCAGGGCGTAGCACAGGTGAAGTTTACTAAAGAAGATAAAAAGAGGAAGAAAATCATGAGAAAGAGCTATTTTTATGCAGGCGGAATTATAGTCGCAATCGCAATCGGAGTAGTTCTGTTTCTTAGATTTGTAGTCGGTGGTCCAGAAGATACTTGGCTTTGTGAAAAAGGAGAGTGGGTTAAACACGGAAACCCGAGTCAAACTGCGCCTGTCCAAGGATGCGGGCAGTCTGGGAGTAGTGCGGAAAACAATGAAAGCGAGGAGACTTCCCCGGCCGGTATTGCCAATCCAGCCTCTTCTTATTGCCAAGAGCAGGGTGGAACCTTACGTTTTGAAACGGACTCTAATGGAGTGAAAGGAATTTGTATTTTACCCGACGGAACCGAATGTGACGAGTGGGATTATTTTAGAAACGAATGTCCTTAAAATTGGGGCCTGTATATTTGGACTTTTTGAGATCTGTTTAAGAGACGGCCTGAGCACACGATCAATCTAGTCCTATAGTATTATTTGCTATCTGAAGTGCGATCTGCTATAATAGCTTTTTGTTACGAGCAGATTAAAGTAATAAATCTGCTTAATTTTGAATTCGTTTGGTAAGTAAAGATAAAGATACCTCGAGTATAATTTTTCCTTCCCGTATCTTTTTCCCCTACTCATACATTTCTTATTTAAGCAGTTCTATTACTTTAACCTTTGTGTTTAGAAAAAAGTTATCAAAAGGATGCACATTATGCAAAATAGACACTTCGGGCGAAACAACTTTCAAAGAAGGACAAATCGTGCTGGACAAACCAAGACAGAGCTTGTGAGCGCTATTCGTGCTATACAATTCAGTCAGAAGCAAAAAGACACCCAGATAAGAAGCGCTTATATTTCTCGTTTTCGTTTTGAGGATTTTCCTATCTCAGCAGTACTCAAGAAGAATATTTTAGATAGGCAATATCATTCTCCAACACCTATTCAGGATCAGGCCATTCCTGCCATTCTGGCAGGACAAGATATTATCGGTATTGCCAATACAGGGACCGGAAAGACCTTGGCCTTTCTTATTCCTTTGATTGATAAAGTGCTGAAAAATAGGACTGAGAAAGTGTTTATTATTACACCCACACGTGAGCTTGCGCTGCAAATAAATCAAGAATTACAATTTTTTGTTAAAGGCATGGGAATTCATTCAGCGCTGTGTATCGGGGGTATGAATATCAAAAGGCAGGAAAACGAGCTTAGACGTAATCCCAATTTCGTGGTCGGTACTCCCGGAAGAATAAAAGATCTGATGCAACAGAAGGTTTTATCTTTATCACAATTTCATTCGGTAGTTTTGGACGAAACCGACAGGATGGTAGACATTGGTTTTATTGATGATATTAAATATTTTATCTCGTTTCTTCCGCGCGAGCGCCAATCTCTTTTCTTTTCGGCTACGGTGTCTCCTAAAGTTCAGGAAATTATAAGGGCTTTTGTACGCCAAGCAACGACCATTTCTGTCAAACAGCAAGATACAGCCGAAACTATTGATCATGACATCGTAAAGATCGAAAATGGGCAGAAGAAAATAGATAAATTGCATGATTTATTAATCCAAGGAGAGTTTAAGAAAGTTCTCATTTTTGGCAGAACAAAATGGGGGATACAAAAGCTGGCTGGCGAGCTTACAAAAAGAGGTTTTAAGGTGGGGGCGATCCACGGCAATAAACGTCAGAGTCAAAGGCTTAGGACTCTTGAGCAATTTAAAAGAAGCGAGATTAACATTCTTCTGGCAACCGATGTCGCCTCACGCGGACTAGACATAGAAGACATTAGTCACGTTATCAACTATGATATACCGGCCACGTATGAAGATTATATTCATCGCATAGGCAGAACCGGTAGAGTCGATAAAAAAGGCGTTGCCTTAACATTTATCGAATGAATCTCCCCCGACCTGACGGTCGGGGTTTCTTCTTTTCCTTTGCTTCGCTTGAGCCCGACTTCGTCGGAGCAAGCTTCATCCGCCCCGCCATGCGGGACGGTTTTGAGCTTGGAAAATAAACGTACTGCTTGTTCTTCAAAATTTGCCTCTCACTTAATATAGTTTGGATTACCGGGGACGATGCTTTTAAGCTTCGTATAAATTATAGACAAACCTATTAGAAAATTGGTATCAAGGTATGTCTATACGATAAACCAATAAAGGATTTTTAGATTTTAAAGATGCGTTAATTATAGTTGGTTTATCTATAGTATTAAAATTACTTGCCCAGAATTATCTTTGTATTATTTCGGCATTTCACCAGAGCTGGTTTTTGTGGTATAATACACTTATTAAAATCTACTTAAGTTTGAACCACAGTTTTTAGTCTGTATCTTTTTCTATTTTCTAAAAACATTTCCAGATTTAAGCAGTAGAAAATCTTTTACCCAGAAAGGGGAAAAAAATGGCAAAAAAGTTGTATGTAGGGAATCTTCCGTATGAGTTTACCAATGAAAATCTGACGGAACTTTTTACTGAAGTCGGGGAAGTAGAATCCGCGACAATTATCATTGATCGTGATTTAGGGAGAAGCAAGGGATTTGGTTTCGTGGAGATGAAGAGCGATGAAGCCGCTCAAAAAGCCATCGAGAAGTTTAACGGCTATGCGTTAAACGACCGAACACTTATTGTAAATGAAGCACGTCCTCAAGTAAAACGCGACAATGGCGCAGGAGGATCATACAGAGGCAAAAGGTGGTAAAGTTTCGGGAATCCTATCCTTACTAAAAGGCATCCATTTAAGAAACAACCCTGTTTTGCGAAGCAGTCTCAAAGTAAGCACTTGATCATTAAAAAATATACTCAACTTCAAGATAAATTGCGAATAAAAGAAGTTAGGTATGGGGAGCAACATGGGTTCAAGTAACAAAAAATATCAGAATAAGGATGGCAGTTTTTTTTGTCAGATTTGCGGTAAATCCAACCAGGGAAAGCCGAATATGATGGGTTCCGTGCCTTATTATCCAGCCAATAAAAACATGAAGTGGCTCAAGCTTTGTGATCAATGTTTTAGAGAATATCAAAATCCTAAAAGTAAGTTTTATCAAAAAGTGCAGCTTTTGATTGGATCATTGTAATCATCGGGAAAGACATAAAATATACTTTTCATTCGAGAATTTAACCTGTAACATTGGTTTTTTCTGTCTCGCGGCGGATAGATATTGGCTGTTTGTGATATGATGGAAGAATGGAAGTACCCCTTGCCTGTCCTCGTTGTCATACCGTAGTAAACCCTGATGATTATTTTTGTGCTAATTGCGGGGAAAAACTCAAAAAGCCTCAGTTTTCTTTGTCGCATTGGAAAGTTATAACTATCTATTTGGTGAGTTTTCTACTTCCCCCGTCTGGACTTTATTTCGGGTTAAAATATCTCAGACAGAATGATGAAAAGTTGAAGAAGGTAGGGAAGTTGGCTATAGTCTTGACCGGCGTTTCACTTGCGATAACTATTATTATGACTGTCTTAAGTATCAGGTTAGCCAGCGAGATTATCAAATCCACCACTCAGGACTATCTTTTCAATTTCTAACGCCTGTTTTAAAGTATGAACTCGCGAATACAAAATTTACCCCGCAAACATCCGATTCTCATTGTCATTTGGTAATCACGCGCTTGAAGACGGGTACGGCAACAGCAAGAGTGGCCGCCCCAAAGAGAAAAAGGATTAGCAGTTCGGTTTGGACAGAGGGCAAACCAGCTCCTAAAACCATCACTTTTCTCAAAGCATTGATAGCATAAGTCAAAGGAATAAGGTGGGCTATTTGTTGCATAAAGCGCGGCATCATTAAAATCGGGAAAAAGACGCCGGAAAGAAAAAGCATCGGAAATTGAAACATAAAAAGAAGCTGGGTGGCTGTTTCCTGTTCTGTGGCCACAGCCGAAACCAAAATTCCTAGGCCTACGAAAGAAAAAATTCCCAAAAGCAAAAGCGAGGCGACCAAAAACAGACTGCCGTGGATGGTAACGCCAAAAAGAAGAAAAGCCAAAAGCAAAACGATGGCACCTTGGATTAAACCGCGGATGGCTTGGGCCAAAGCTTTGCCTAAAATAATGGCCAAGCGGTTGATGGGAGAAATCAGGATTCCATCCAAAGTTCCCTGTTCTTTTTCGCGGGCGATAGAAGCCGCCAGTCCGGTTAGGACCGCGGTCATAACAATCATGGCCATAATTCCGGGAGCGATGAATTCAAAATAGTTTGGATTGCCGGGAATGATGCTTTCAAGTTTGGTTCCAACCGGCGCTAAAATCGCCAGCGCAGAATTGTCTTTAGGTTGTGATTGTTCGGGGACGGGTGAAAGACTGTTGAGTAAAAGATTAATTTTTTGTATTCCTATTTGCTGCCCAAAGGCAGCGACGGTTTGCATTAAAGTCTGACTAACTAAAGCCGAAATCTGCGGGTTAGAAGGATCTTCAACAAGCGTTACTTCGGCTTGCTGATTTTGGTTAACTTTTTGCGTAAAATCCTCAAGGATAACCAAGCCTCCGCTGATTTCTTGTTTTTTAATCCCGTCTTTGATGGCATCAAGATTGGCATATGATTTAATCTGAAAAGCAGGGTTGTTCCCAGTAAGTTTGAGCACTGAGATAGTTTCAACCAGTTTCTGACCGTATTGGCTGTCTTGATTGGTAACTCCCAGGGAAATATTTTTGAGCGTGTTTTGGTTGGGAAAAATAAAGCCGGTCATGATCATCATAAACATCGGCATAATTAAAAAGGTTACCAAACGCAGTTTATCGCGTGCGAATTCCAGCAAGTCTTTTTTGGCGATCTGCCAAAGATCTTTAAACGTATTCATGTGCCCTACCTCACTCGAGAAGTTTTTCTAAAGCCGAATCGGTGCCCATGGGTGGGTGTCATCCGTTCGTTTCCGGTATCGCGGATCTGGGTGCCGGTAATTTGCAAAAAAACATCCTCCAGGGTCGGATGATCTTTTTCGGAAACAATTTTTTTAAGGTTTTCGGCTGTATCTTGCGCTACGATTTTTCCATGATCGATAATGGCGATGCGGTTCGAAAGTTCTTCTGCCTCGAGCATATCATGGGTGGTTAGAAGAATAGTCACTCCTTGTTCATTCAGCTCGCGGATAAATTGCCTGATCAAATGGGTGGTTTGCGGATCCAAGCCCAGTGTGGGTTCATCCAGAAAAAGAATATCGGGTTCAGTCAAAAGCGCGCGGGCAATGTTGATGCGTTGTTTCATGCCGGTTGAAAAAGTTCCGACTTGAGCGTTAACCCAATTTTCCATATCAAGCCTTGCAATCCATTTTCGGGTTCTTTCTTTAATGTCCGTTTGCGGTAAGTGAAAAAGATTGCCAAAAAACTCCAAATTTTCCCTGGCGGTTAAACGGTCATAAAGAATAATTTTTTCTGCCACTAAACCAATATGTTTACGCACTTTATCGGACTGGTTAACTATGTCATAATTCAAAAGCGTGGCCTTGCCAGAGGTTGGACGCAAAAGAGTGGTGAGCATGCGGATGGTCGTTGATTTACCGGCTCCGTTAGGCCCCAAAAAACCGAAAATCTCGCCTTTCTGAATGTCAAAAGTCACCTGATCAACGGCCACAAAATTACCAAATTTTTTAGTTAGATTCCTAACCTCGAGAATGTTCCCGATTGTGTTTTGAGTCATAACTTTAAACTCCATTTAAAATTTCAAGCCGGCTTCAAAAGTCAGTTCTGATTTTACCTAAAAGTGCGGCAATCTGATTTATTTCGCCATCGGCAAGGTCAGCAAAAAGGGGACAGACAGCACTAAAATAGACTTTCTTAAAAGTTTCGAAATGCTTTTTGGTTGACTCGGTTAAGGTGATTTTTAAAATCCGTCGGTCTTTTTGATCCTCTTCTCTTTTGACCAAGCCTTTGGTGACCAACTCGTTTAGATATTGGGTAACCGCGCCACTGGTTATTTTCAAAGCTTTAGCCAGGTCTTTGACAGCGATATCGTTTTTCGAGCGCGCGACAAAAAACAAAATATGTGCCTGCGTTTTATTTAGGTGATTCTGTTTGAAAGGAAACTCGGTATTGCTTGCCACGGTCCGAAAAATACAGGCCAGCTTTTCAAGTAACATTTGGATTGATTGTTCCCGGGTTTTGCCCATGGTTTTATCTTGTCAATAGTTTAGTAAGTAAATAGTTTAAGAGTTAAAGTAATATTTGTCAAGAATTTTTCCACCGCGGGAGTGGGGACGCGGGAGTGGGGAAAATTTATGCGGATGCATACTCGTTTTAAAGCCTACTTTTTATGCTATAATCTTAAACATGCCGAGCGTTTTTATCATTATCAGCAGTCTTTTAGCCCTTATCTCGCCCATTGTTTATTCAATCGCCATTTTCAAAGGAGAAGCCAAGCCTCATCGGACAACCAGACTGGTGCTGCTTTTAATAACGAGCCTGACCACCGCCTCTTTGTTTGCCCAGAAAAATCAGGTAGCCATCTATCTGGCAGGGGTTTCCACCATCCAGTCCATCATGATTTTCACCTTAAGCTTAAAACGCGGTATGGGAGGTTGGTCCAAAACTGACCTCTCTTGTCTTTTTATCGCCCTGATCGGAATAGTGCTTTGGAAAGTTACCGAAAACCCGGTGGTGGCTTTATATTGCGCTATTGGAGCCGATTTTACCGGAATGATTCCGGCGCTTGCTAAAACCTACAAATTTCCCAAAACCGAAGTCTGGACTTTTTATCTTTTAGATGTTTTTGCAGCCTTTTTTATTTTGCTGGCTTTAGAGACATGGACGCTCCAGGAGTATTCTTATCCCATCTATATTATGCTTATCAATTTAGTGATGGTGATACTGATCGTGAGACCGGGACTAGTAGCGAGAGAGGTTTGTAAAAAATGAGCAAGTCCGGTAGAATGGACAATCCAAACCTGCACATCGGGACCTCGGGCTGGGATTACAAGCCTTGGCGAGGTGTTTTTTATCCCGCCAAGTTAGTCACAATCCCGCTGGCTTTTTACTCTCAGTCTTTTGCGACCGTTGAGATAAACAGCAGCTTTTATCATTTACCGACCAGACAGACTGTTGAGTCTTGGG
>PFXB01000108.1 GCA_002791435.1 candidate division WWE3 bacterium CG_4_9_14_3_um_filter_43_9 | reverse complement strand
TGGAAATCTGGGTGACAGTGCAGTGAACAACTTGTCAAAAAAAGTTGGAGACAGGGCATAAAAGTCCGGGAAAGTCCCTAACTCACGGGTTTGTTTTTTCCCCCGCAAAGCGGGGGTTTTTGACAAACCCAGATCTTTCCTCATTACTCTCAAAACCCCCTCTGCCAAACGGACCCCGATCAACAGCCAAAACGACATTAAACTCGGTGATCGTTAAGGTGGCTTCTGGTAAAAATCCATAAAATCTTTCCTCATTCCTGCTATAATTAGTATATTTTATCCCGCCTTGGCGGGTGAAAGTTGGTGAATATATGCCTAAAACAGTCCGCCTCTGGCGCGACTGCAATAATTTGAGTATATAATAATTGTAGCAAGTTGGAGACAGAAAGGGTGGCTTATGAAAAAAAGAATACTCACGATTTTGGCGCATGGAGATGATCTGGCTTTTGGACCAACAGGCACTTTGGTTAAATATGCCCGCCAAAAGGTTGACGTCCACCTTTTGATCGCCGTTGAGAAAGTTGATAACACCCAAACCGATGGCCATTTTGGCTTTTGGGAAAAAGAAGAAATTGAGAAAGCCGCCTCCATAATCGGTATTTCTAAACTGCACTTTTTAGATTTTCAAACCAACGCCCTCTCACAGGTGATGTTAGCAAAACTCACCCGCGAAATTGTCCTGAAAATATTGAAGATCAAGCCGCAGATCATCGTCACGCTTGATCCGGCCGGTCTGTCTAAAAATTTAGACCATCTGGCGGTTGCCGTTGCCGTCTCTCAGGCCTTTCAAAAAAGCGCCGATCAAAATGAATTAAACAGCCTGGAAATAAGTTTGAAGCCGTACCCAGCCTCAAAACTCTATCATTTTATCGTCCCTGAACCAATCCAGAAGAGGTTTGAACTAGAGATTGAAAGTATGCCCGATGAAAAAATCACTGCAGTCATTGACGTCAAACCTTACTTTCAAACACATTTGAAAGCCATGCACAGCCAAAAGAATCCCAACTCTGAAATGAAAAGATTGATCGCCAAGTTAAAATGCACCCAGCATCACTTTGAATTTTTTCATCTGGCTGAGCCGGCAGTATCGCGAAGGGCTTTGAAGGAAATCGATTTGTTCGAAAACATCTGAAAACTTCAACCGGTCTCGGGCAGAAGTAATTCCTACTAATTCATCAAAGGGTGGCAACTTCAACTGAACCTGAACCAACAACCAAATCCAAATTGATTTTGCTTTCGGCGTCGGTATAATTTGGTGAAGTATAAACTCCATCATCGCTCGTTTTCAAATCTCCAACGGTTAAGTTGCCTGAACCGATTTTGTAAGAAACTTTAATCCCGATATCTTCGGGTATTTCGATTAAGATTTTTCCTGAGCCCACGTTGACAGTTACTAAAAAATCCCCCTTGTCTATCTCTCCTCCGAAGCTTAAAGTGGATCGCCCTGACCCGACATCAACATTGAGATGTGACGAAGCAATGGAGCTTAGATTTTTAAGTTCCAGTTTGCCCGACCCGACAGTCGCTTCAACCGTTTGGACCTTTTCCATTTTTTGGCTTCCAAAATCAGCCTCAAGCTCTCCACTTCCGATCGTCAAAGTTGCCTTTTCTAAATTGAGATTTTCACAATTAAGATTGCCTTTCCCCGAATCTAATCCTATGGTGAGATCGGTTAGCAATTCGGCCTGACTAAGTTTAATTTCATGCTCGCCTTTAACATTGAAAAATGAAATTTGGTTTTCTTGAGTTTCATAAATTAAAAATAGATCTTTTCCGACCTGACTTTTGGTCAATGTAGGTTCAAAATTCGAGGTATTGTAAACTGCTTTTGAATAGAATAAATCATCAGAGTTATCCGTACTCAGGTTTAATTCTTGAGATCCAAGTTTGACCTCAAGGTTTATTTTTTCAAGATTACTGTATTCATTTTGAGAAACTGTTAGCTCTTTAGTTTTTTCCTCCAAAGGCCCGGTTATCTGATAGAACAATTGTAAAAAATTAAAAGGACTCTCGCTAACTTTTTCTTGCCGGAATTGAAAATACAAACCTAAAATAAAAATGCTGGCCAAAATTATAACTACCGCTCCGCCCAAAATCTGAAAAAAGGCATGCCAAATCGTTTTTCTTAAGAAGATTTCAAAACCGCCAAGAATCAAAATCACCGGCCAAAAGCGCCAAGCGACACCCCAAACACTCCAAGGCAAAATGTTAAAGTAATTAAAAAGCAGAATGAATCCGGCGCTTATCAAAATAAAGGGCCAAATTAAACTGATTCCCCTTCTTTCGCCTTTTATACTAATCTCTTCTAACCCGCTAGGGCCCCTTTTCGTGTCAGTTAAAACTTCTCCTGATTCCTTCACCACCTCCCTTATCATTTTTTCATCGTCATTTTTTAATGTTTTTTCGATATTTGCGGTCTTTTTGTCCGCCATCGATTATCTCCTTTTGAACAACAGTGCCGCACCCAACACGATCAGGAAAACCGGCCACAATCTAAACCAATAGGTAATCGCAAAAAGCTTAAAGCTATCCAAAAGAAAAATGATGCCTATTAAAATAATAATAAGACCAAAAACTGACCTCGAACGGTGCTCGCTTTCCGTAGCCATAATGTCTACCCGTTGGGACTGATCCGCCTCTTTGGATTCGTTTTTTTGAGCCGATTCCTGCTTTGTATTTTTCTCGACAGACTCCGGAATTACAATCCACAAAATAATATAGGCTAAAAGTGAAGATCCTCCTGCAAAAAAAAGAATGATGAATAAAATGCGGATAACGATGGGGTCAATTTCAAGATATTCAGCTATTCCGCCGCAAACTCCGGCGATTATTCTGTCTTTGACCGAGCGGGTAAGTTTTTTGGGCTCCGAGTTTTCCATTAATATCCTCCTTAATGATCTCAAAATTGAAATTTTTCTTTTACTCCCAGAGTAATCATCTCTGCAATTGCTTCCGGTGAAAGATAGCTGGTCTTAACACATAAGTCGTAATTCCAGGGATCATTGATATTTGAATTAAAATAACGCTGTACAAAATCTTCCCGCTCGTGATCTGACCTTCTCATGAGAAGAAGCGCCTCGGATTCTGAAACTTCTTCATATTTTTCCATAACGTCTACGCGTTTGCGGCGGGAAGCCACGATCCTCACGCGAAAGGCATCGGGTAAAATAAAGTTGGCGCCTCTGCCTAAAATCACCGCATAGCCGAAATGGCCGATTCTGGAGATAACTTTCACTAGATTCACCCGATAGTCATCGATTCCAAAATAACGTCCCGTACCGGCAAAGATGTTATCCACAAAATTTTCAAAAGCTGATTTTGATTTTTCGTCTAGAGACTCTATGACTTCGCGGTTAACTTCGGTATTTTTCTGAATCTCATCTAAAATTTCCTTATCCCAAACCTGCCACGGTTTACCGAACTTGTCTTTTAATAAATAGGCCACTTTTGAGCCGCCCGACCCCCACTCGCGTGAGATGGTAATAACTGGTCCTCTTTTTATTTCTTTCTGTTGAACTTTCTTCTGGGTAGTTGCCATCCATTCTTTAACTTGTTCCTCAGTAAGTTCGGTTAGCGTTTTACCGGTTTCCATCGCTTTCTCCTCCGACATTTTGTTTTTTGAGTTCAAATTCTATCACACCTGAAATTTAAAAGAAAGTCACCTTTTCGTCTCCTGCCGCATTTTTTCAAAGACTACGATTCCGCAAGCCACGCTTAAATTCAAAGAGGATATTTTACCTTTCTGCGGAATTTTTACTAAAACATCACAACGTTTGCGGACAGGAAAAGTTATCCCCTTGCTCTCACCGCCGACCACAAAAACCAGTGGCCCCCTTAAATCTTCATCGTAATAATTTTTTGGCGCTTTTTCATCCAGTCCGATGATTTTAAATCCCCACTTTTTAAAAATTTTGAGGGCCGGAAATAAGCTTTCGGAGATAACCGGAACTAGGCTGGCGGCTCCCATAGACACTCTCTCGACCACCGGAGTAACACCTTTGCTGGAAGGAGGAATAACAATCGCTGCAACACCGGCAGCTTCCGCGGTTCGCAACATTGCTCCCAGATTTTGCTCGTACTCAATCTCGGTTAAAAGTACAAAAAAGGATGAAGAAATTTTTAAACCTAGTTTCTCAACTAAATTTTGTAAACTCAGGCTCGGTAAATTCGTGAAAAAACCGATGACTCCTTGATGAAGATTGGTTTTAGAAATATGATCAAGGGTTTTACGGTCAACTAAAAAAAACGGGGTGCGCAATCCTTTCACGAAGGACAAGATTTCATCAATTCTGGCATCGTTTTTAAGGGAAGCCAGGATGTATATTTTCTCAGGCTGCCGACGACTTCTTAAGGCTTCCAAAACCGGATTTTTCCCCTCAATTTGTATGTTACTCATCCTTTTCTCCTTACAATATTTTCTCTAAGTTTACCACATCTCTTTGCAGCCTTTTTTGCGGCCAGGCTCTTACGCACGAATTGTGGAAAAGAGGTATAATTCAGTCCACTAAAATGAATACTGATATAAACCCTAATCCACGTCTTAAAAAATTATTTGAGGTTTTTAGTGAAGAACAAAAAATCCGCCCTGTCCCTTCCAGGGAACCAGCCTTAAAAGTTAGCCGGGCTACAAGTCTGGTTGCTTTCTTGTATGAAAAATTCAGGTCGGCGCTTGAATATCAGGAAGAACATCTTTTACGTCGCTGGGCCATTGAAAGAATTTTACGCCGTAGACTAACTTTTAAATCCTCATCAGAAAACTTGGCCTACATGTTGATTCGAGAACTTATCTGGAGCCGTTATTTACATTTAAAAGACGTCACTGAAGAAATGATTGAAAAAACGGATCGAGTTCTGCAAAAGTATTTCTCGATCTTGGAACAAAGGAAAAATTATCATCTGAAAACCCAAAGTTCTGCAACGGTCTTTGATTGGATAATATCTCTAGCTTCAACCGAGATTGACGGCCAGCTGGTTTCATCAAAAAAAACCGGCGCGATTTTAGAATTTACTTACTCTTGGTTTAACCCCCGCTTTGAAATCGAATGGATAAAAAAAGAGGATAAGGAAATTCTTCTTTTTATTGCCATCTTGCGCGCACTCTTAAAATCCGATCGAGCAACCTTGCGATACAATCTTTTAAAACTTTATTATCCTTCTTGGGAGAAAAATGATCCATCAATCATTGCCGAGGTGGCTAAAAGCTTCGACGCTCTAATGCGGACAATTGAGCATTATATAAAGCATCCCTTAAACGATAAACTTCTAAACACCATCAAAAGACAGGTGGCTCCTTTCTTCATTCTTCAGGGCTTTGTAGAAAAATATGCTGAAAAAGCCCAAACTATCATTCAAAATCCGCTCCAGCTGGAGAGAGTTTTCAAAGAAATCATTGAAACTAAATACCGAGAGATTAAAGTCAAGGTTGATCGTGGAATCACCAGAAGCATCATTTATGTTTTTCTAACCAAAATGGTAATCGCTTTGCTTTTCGAATTTCCCTACGACTTATATCTCGCCAAAATTTTAAATTTTCGTCCTTTAATAATCAATCTCTTTTTTCCCCCGACTTTAATGTTTATAGTCGGTCTTTTGATTAAAACTCCCGGTGAAAGCAACACTTCACTACTTTTAAAAAAGCTCAAGGAAATCATCTATTCTTCTTCACAAGACCAACTGGACAACATCACTCAAATCAAAAAACCCCGATTTCCCAAACTCTCGAGCTTAATTTTTCCCGTATTATATCTAGCCACATTTTTCGTTTCTTTCGGCCTAATCTGTCTAATCCTGTTGAAATTAAAATTCAGCCTTGTAAGTACCGCCGTGTTTCTATTTTTCTTATGTGTGGTCAGCTTTTTTAGCTACCGTATCTCTAATTCGGCTCACGAGTTAATCTTAGAAGAATCCAAAGAAAAGGTCTATACTTTCTTGATTGATTTTTTCTCACTTCCCATCCTTTGGGCTGGCCGTTGGCTTTCTTTAACTTTTGTCCGTTTTAATTTTGTGATTTTTATTCTTGATTTTTTGATTGAAACGCCATTAAAAACAATGATTGGAATCGGCGAAGATTGGTTAAACTTCCTCAAAGAAAAGAAAAAAGAGTTGGTCTAGTGCCTCGTTTCATTAATTCCCGTGTCATCCCGGAGCCCGCCGTTTAAGCGGAGCGATAGGATCTAGTCCCGATTTAATCTGGACGTTTTGGAGACGCTTTGCTGGATGCTATCTCCGCCAACTGGCGGATCCAGCATGACAAATGGTATGTTTTTCAATGAAACGAAACACTGGCTTTGACCCTACGACTAAAACTATAGAGAAACTGATTCCAGGCTATTCATCTGTCGCTAAACCAAAT
>PFXB01000127.1:24269-24529 GCA_002791435.1 candidate division WWE3 bacterium CG_4_9_14_3_um_filter_43_9 | reverse complement strand
CCATGGTACAGTCTATTTAGCTGGATGTAAAAAGGATCGGTCGTCAACTAATGCCTTCGGTGAAGCGATGGCGGACGTTAAACAATTTGGAAACCTGCCCATTCCTCTACACTTACGTAATGCTCCAACCAAGTTGATGAAAGATCTAGGATATGCTAAAGATTATAAGTGGAGCAAGGATTATGTTGGCCCCACCACCGATAAGTCCCTATTACCCGAGGAGTTAAGGGGAAGGAAGTATTATAAAAAGCACTGAAGAA